>NZ_JBIDFL010000007.1:0-103463 GCF_046635785.1 Gilliamella sp. CG16 | reverse complement strand
ACTAAGCGCTCACCATTGAGCATCACTGCTTTTTTATCTTCCAGTCCCGCCATTTGAATGACCACTTTACGGTCTTGGGCACTGGTGACGATGCCCTGATGGTTTATTCGGCTTTCACCAAAGCCCGGTATGGTGCTATCTGATTTTAATTGACCAAATAATAAATTCGACGAGGTAGATTGGAGGTTAGATTTGCTATAGGAAATAAAATCACTGTCGGTTTGTGCACTGCCATAACCTAATGTCTTAAAAAATGTCGCATAAACATTGTCTTTCAAACCGTCATAACTGGTGGTGGTTAAAATCGCTTTATACTCGCTATCAATCGATAATGGCTCACCATTATCCGTATCGCCATTCCATAATACCGCTTCATAAGGGCTGATATCACTAAAACGGAAAGTCTTTAAGGGATATTGGTTATCTAAATCAGATTGTCGGTAAATGGTGATTTGGTATTCCGCAATTTTGGTTGGATAGTTGGTATAAACATAAAGCCCCATTGGTGTTGTAAATAATCCTTGTGAAGTTAACTTCACTTTAGGATTATAGATACTTAAATTAAGCTTTTCTTTTGCATTAAACTCATCCCGGATAATGTTCAATTTGGGCACGTTATCCGTACCGGCATAAACACCATTTGAGCCGAGTAAAAAAGCAACACTTATCCCCAAACAAAGCGGATGTCGGGTCCAGTTATGTTTTTTCATCTAATTTATTTCCTTTCTTTTAATAGCTATTATTTTTATTTATTGTTAGTTCAGTTAAATGTCTTTTATTAACATCTATACCGATTATCGTTTTAAGTTAACATTTAATTAATAATTAATGATTTAAATAACATTTTAGTTTGAGACTTTTTGAGCTGACATAACATATTGATCGAATAAAACGATCAATAAATAATAAATATTTGCCTTAAACTATCAAGATATCATCAAGTTAATATCTTTATGTGTATTTTTTATACGCTCTATCTTTTCGTTGAAATAAATTAGTTAGCAAATTGCTATCTTGCACAACACATTGACCTAAAATCTGAAAGGATGCCGCATTAATACTGTTTTTGAAAAGTCCGTATTGAGCAGCCGAGATTACACTGTATTTATTGTCTATTGATAATAGTTCTTTTATAACAGTAACAGTCTTTTCAAATAGCGCTGTAACAAAATGGCTATGACTGAAAAACAATGTTTCTAATTGACGGTGATTATCTAAATTAGGTTGCTGATATATCTCATTGTGAGATCCGACATTTTTAATCGGATAATTTGTATCTTTATAAAATCCCAAAGAAGCAAGAAATAACTTTTGTAAGGTGAATCCAGAATGGTAGATGCCTGAGTTCAATTTTTCTGTTGTATTTAATTCATCATCAATAGATCTAAGCATGATTAAATTAGTCATTGTTTTAGCGAAAGCAAAAATTGATCCAAGCAAAATCAACAAACCTATTACCAGATCAGAAAAAATACGGAACCGTTTACATTTATTCATGAATTAGAATTTCCTTTCATTTTATTGCAACTCTGTTATTAAATTTAGGTTGATGACCTTAAACGATATAAAGAAAAGATAAAATTTACTAAAAATTTAATAGCTAAAACTTTACTATTATTTTCACTTATTCTAAGTTTAGGTTGAAACCGCATCAACTCCTTATTTGCTAAGAGTTGTAAGCGGTTAAACAGCAAATAAAACAGATTATTATCAATTTCAATTACCTTCACGGTAAGCTTTTCTTAAGAAGTGAAATTTAAAATTAACAAATCGGGGTTAATTAAATAACTATTGTTTCTTTAACAAAGACCATCATAATATAAATAAATCAATATAATATGATGGCACGACAATTTTATATCCTACCTATTGTCTAATATACTACTGACTTTGATAAGATAGTTGCGAGACTCTTGTGAAACATGGGAAGTAACCAATTTTCGATATACTTGCTGTGGGGTCATAGAATTGATAATGTTAATCGCTTCGTTACGATCATTAGAGAAGGTACGAAGTACACTACCTGCACCACCATTATAAGATGTTATCATTGCGTATCTCAAAGAAATAGGATTATTAATTCCAGCTAGATATTTTGTTTTTAATAGTGATAAATAAGCGGTACCCATATCAACATTATTTTTAGGATCGAGTAAAAATTGCCTGCTAGGTTCCCCTGATTTTCCCCTTAATGAAAAAATATCGCGTCCAGCAGTATGTTGTTGAACTTGCATTAATCCAAGTGCATCACTACGGCTCACAGCATAGGGGTTAAATGCCGATTCAACTTCCATAATCGCTAAAATTAATCGTTCATCTATAAGGTAACGATTTGATGCTTCAATCACTAACGGTAAAAATTTTCTGGCGCGCTGATTGATATGATTAGGAACAAGTTTAATTTCAACATAAGTAATTTGATGAGAACCCGATGTGCGAACTTGCATATTATGAGCAAGAACATAGTCAGCAAAGTTATTGGCTCTACCACTCCAACGAATAGGTTGCATTTCTTGGTCAAGCACCTGATTATACAAAAAAGGCTCTTGTGACTGATCCTGCCCCATTTTACCATGACGAATAATATCATCTGGTTCTGGCATTAGTAGCGTTGAAACAATAGCATCTTTTAAACTGATTATAGGCATATCAGACAATGTTTCTATCGTAATCACCCCAGAAACAAAGTTAATATGAACTCGCGTTTCTAAATTATCCTCATATTGAACATAATCTTTAGGTCCCGCAATAAGCACCTCTTTGGGCCCCCATATTTGTTCAATATTATTAGCATATTGGCTGATTAAAATATTAAATGCATTGGTATCTTTAACATAATAATCTTCATTATCGAAATTTGCATTTTTACTAGGACAACCCGCTAAAAAACTTGCAGTAACAAATAATGTAATAATTTTTATGTTATTTTTCATGTGATTTCTCAATTTTGTGGTTTATAGCCATCAATAATGATATCTTCACCATCAAATAAAAATTTAACCATTTCATCTTCAATTTTTTTTCGATGTTCAGGATTCATCATATTGAGTTTATTTTCGTTGATTAACATGGTTTGTTTTTTAAGCCATTCTTGCCAAGCTAGTTTTGAAATTTCGTTATATATACGCTTGCCAAGCTCTCCCGGATATAGCTGAAAATCCAAACCTTCCGATTCTTCTTGTAAATAATGGCAAAATATAATGCGGCTCATATTAATCTTTTTCCAAATACAATTAAAAATAGTGTCCAATTATAACTGAAAACATTTATGTAAAAGAAGAAAATTATTCGGTCGCTATCCTGCGCAAAACTTTCAAATTGAATTTTAATTCAAATAAAATGAATAATTATTTACTTTACTAAACCTCTATTTGGCATAAAATAGATTGCAACATGTCAATATAGGTAAGGATGTAACAATGCAACATAACGTTTCTCGAGAACTGTTTGATAAAGTCATTTTACCCGTTTATTCACCCGCACAATTTATCCCCGTTAAAGGTGAAGGTAGCCGGATTTGGGATCAAAATGGCGTAGAGTACATCGATTTTGCTGGTGGCATTGCAGTAAACGCTTTAGGGCATTGCCACCCAAGATTAATCAAAGCATTACAAGAACAAAGTCAAAAATTGTGGCATGTCAGCAATGTGTTTACTAATGAACCGGCATTAATGCTTGCTCAAAAACTGATTGACTATACTTTTGCTGATCGCGTATTTTTTGCCAATTCAGGGGCGGAAGCCAATGAAGCAGCGTTCAAACTTGCTCGCTATTATGCCACAAAAAAGTTTCATCCTTATAAAACTAAAATTATTTCTTTTTACCAATCTTTTCATGGACGCACTTTTTTCACGGTTTCTGTTGGAGGTCAAGCAAAATATTCCGATGGATTTGGCCCTAAGCCAGCTGATATCGTTCATGTTCCGTTTAATGATCTTAATGCTGTTAAAGCGGTCATGGATGATCATACTTGTGCGGTCGTCCTTGAACCGGTACAAGGGGAAGGCGGCTTAGCATCGGCTACACCTGAATTTTTGAATGGTGTTAGGTTGCTTTGTGATGAATATAATGCCTTGCTAATATTTGATGAAGTTCAATGTGGCATGGGACGAACAGGCAGTTTATACACCTATCAACAATACAATGTGATACCGGATATTTTAACCTCCGCTAAAGCATTGGGTGGCGGATTCCCGATTAGTGCAATGTTAACCACCGATCAAGTATCCTCTGTGATGCATGCTGGTGTACATGGTACCACTTATGGTGGTAATCCTCTTGCTTGTGCAGTAGGCTGTGAAGCGTTTGATATTATCAATTCACCAGACGTGCTTTCAGGGATCGAAAAGCGTCGAGCAATATTTATTGCTAAACTGGAAGAAATTAATGACAAATTCAATGTGTTTAGAGAATATCGAGGAAAAGGGTTACTTATTGGCGCTGAATTACAACCTGAGTTTCATGACAAAGCTCGCGATTTTTTGAACGTCGCAACAGAATATAAAGTAATGATTTTAAATGCCGGTTCAAATGTATTACGTTTTACACCTTCACTGATTATATCAGAAGATGAAATCCAAGAAGGGATGAACCGATTTGCAAAAGCCGTTGAAAAAGTTGTCAATGCTTAAGTTTTTCTATACAGTAACAGCATTTTAATCGATTAAATGCTGTCTACGCATTTATAGGATACTTATTTATGTACGATATTCGACCATTAAATTATGCAAAAACTAAATTTATATTAAGTGCACCGGATATTTCACATTTGCCCTTTGACGGTGGTGTAGAAGTCGCATTTGCCGGTCGCTCAAATGCAGGAAAATCGAGTGCGCTTAATACGCTGACTAACCAAAAAGGGTTGGCCAGAACCAGTAAAACACCGGGGCGGACTCAGCTTATTAATCTTTTTGAAGTCGAGCCTAATTGTCGGTTGGTTGACTTGCCAGGATATGGTTATGCGCAAGTGCCAGAAACAATCAAGCGAAAATGGCAGAAGTCATTAGGGGAATACCTACAAAAACGTGAAAGCCTTAAAGGTTTAGTGATATTAATGGATATAAGACATCCTTTAAAAGATTTAGATCAACAGATGATTGAATGGGCGGTATCGGTGAACATTCCCGTCATGTTGTTATTGACCAAAGCAGATAAGCTGGCGTCTGGAGCGCTCAAAAAACAAGTTAATATGGTCAAAGAAGCCATCTTACCTTTTCAAGGTGATATTACAGTATCCCCTTTCTCATCACCAAAACGTATTGGTCTTGAACCATTAAAATGGCAATTAAACGAATGGTTTAACCAACAATAAAAGAGAAAATTAATGAATCATCCTGCTTTTTCATTCCAGACGCTATCCCCTGAATTTATTCTTGATTGTTTATTGTCTATCGGGATACGTGTTGATTCGGGTTTAATAGCATTAAATAGCTATGAAAATCGTGTCTACCAATTTATGGATGAAGAGCGAATACGTTATGTTGCTAAGTTTTACCGTCCACATCGCTGGAATCGAGAGCAAATTCTTGAGGAGCATCAATTTACCCAAGCATTATTTGATGCTGAAATCCCTGTTGTTACGCCTATAATAGTCAATAACAACACTCTGCATGAATATCAAGGTTATTTGTTCTCGCTTTTTCCAAGTATAGGCGGCAGACAATACGAATCTGATAACATTGAACAAATGGAGTCAGTCGCACTGTTATTAGGTAGAATGCATCAAATTGGCGCTCAAAAAAACTTTATACACCGACCGACAATCGGTCTTGAGGAGTACCTTTATCAGCCTCAAGAGGTACTTTTATCTTGTCAGTTTATTCCTAAAAATATTCATTCAGCGCTTAGAACAAACCTGACACACCTAATTAAAGCCGTTGAACAACATTGGCATAATGATTGGCAATGCATCCGTTTACATGGTGATTGTCATATTGGTAATATATTATGGCGAGACCAAGCCATACTTGTCGATTTTGATGATGCACGTAATGGCCCTGCAATTCAAGATTTATGGATGTTACTGAATGGTAATCGTCAAGAACAACGTCTACAACTTGATACGTTAATAGAAATGTATCAAGAGTTTAACGATTTTGATAGTCAACAAATTAAATTAATTGAGCCATTAAGAGCAATGAGAATGGTTCATTATCTGGCTTGGATTATTACACGTTGGCAAGACCCGGCTTTTACTGCTGCTTTTCCTTGGATCACAGATGTTGATTTTTGGTATCAACAACTCAAGGAATTTGAACAGCAAACTAAAGCAATTTACTCACCACCTTTAGCATTGATGTCGGCATTTTGAATTATAAACTCATCTAAAAATAAATTAGTTAGCAATGAATCTTGCCAATAATTCCGTTAAGTTAGGAGATTGTGCAATGAGTTTTTCTTTATGAGTCTTAGAAAGTTGTTTGATACGATACTCAAGCTTTAAAGCTGTGGATTTATCCCCAACATAAACTTGATAGACAAGCGTAAGATCTTGATGACCTTTCAAATATTTAGCGCCCTGACCAGTTTGATGTTGATGTAAACGTCGACTAATATCAGTAGTAATACCGGTATAGAATGTTTGATTAGCCGTTTTAATAATATAGAGAAACCAAACTGATGACTTATTTAGCATAGTAAACAATAGCAGTTAACGTATTTATCAATAATTTTCAATTATAAGAAAACATTTTAATCAGCGCAAAATTTTGATGATTATAATTAGGTTATGTAAACGTTATAATTATCATCGTTTCATTTACTTTAAGATAGATAGTGTTTAAGATAAACCAATTGTGTTGTTGTATGTTGGAGCCAAGTAATTTGAATAACTTTGCAAATATAATTGAAACTGAACGTGGTGATATGAAGTTCGCTTACGTCCAAAATGATGAAATTGACTATCTTGAACTGTTTGATCACTTTCTGGCAGAGGAAGGTCACCATGAATTACTGGATCCTAGTGATCGTATTGAAAGATATACTTATTTAATTAATCATAATCAAAGCAAATTTATTTTTAAAATTGATGGTGGCGTTGAAAATCGTTTGGAACGTCAACTGATTGCCAAAATAACCGGTGATTTTTATTTCAATTTAATCCATAAATTAGCTAAAATTTCGCAGGATAAATGCGACATAGCTTATGAGCTTTATTTAGTCGCATTCGATAAAAAAACTAAACGCCACTATATGATTTTTAATTTTATCGAAGGTCGTTCATTAACAAGGGACGAAATGAAATTACATGGCGAACAAGTCAAAAATTGTATCGAAAAACTTCATCATTATAATTTAGTCTCTAACGATGTGCATGGCGGTAATTTCATTTTAACGCCAGATGGCAAAATTAAAGCCATCGACTTAACAAATTCAGGGTTTATTTGGCTAACCAAAGCTAACGATGCCATAGAACTGCAAGAACGATTTAATATTAAGATTAAAGTTCCGGCTATGGCTATGGCAATTAAAAAATTCACCCATGGATTTAAACGATTATCACGAAAAATTCGTGGTAAAAAGGTTTAATATTATCTTAATGATGTGAGGTAATTATTTACCTCACTCGCATAACGTCTAAAATTGTTATTGATTTCCACATTTTTAACATTGGTTCTTTTCATTCAATTTTAAATATCAATTTATGGTTAATGTTTATCAATATGAGTAAACTAATCAATAAACCATTTAACACCTATGAGGAGCTAGCCATGAAAGCGTTTATAATTTTATTCACTCTTGTTGCAGTGCTAACGGGCTGTACATCGCCCAAAATGGCGTCGATTTATCAAACCCAAGGCGTCGAAATATCACAAAACGCATCGGGCGATGATATTCTCAATAAATATAGCAAAACAATACCAACCCAAAATCTTCATTCTTCCTTGTCGCTGTGTATTGCACAAGAACTCAATAATGGACCAGTTGTGCTAACAAACGAAAGTTATTTTGGATCACCTTGGTGGTATTCATACAACATCCCTAATCAACAATCGATCACAATAAATGGGGGGCAAACGATTAAGCTAGTTGAAGGAAATCATGTTGTTGCCAATGCCATAACCGACTATCATTATAACGCTAAATATTTTGTCAGTTATACTTTAACGGCTACTCACCATCAAAACAATATTCATTATCTATTTAGCAACATTAAACAGGCTCAACAATATACGGGTTCGACAGTAAATGATGGTTTTGAAAACGTTAAAACTTTACAACGATCACATCCTGACTTAGTTATCGATGCACTAAATAAAGAAATCAATAAGATCCAATCATGTTTATTAAAATAATAACACGTTTTATTTGAATTAAATTTTTCTGAACTTATTAAGTATTAAACCAAAATCACCGTATTTAATATTTTAGTGTCATTAAACAGAAATCATTAACATACGGTTTGAAATACTGGTTTTAGATCAGGACATAATTTAAAGCGAATATTTTAACAAGCACAATTAAGATGCAAAAAACCAAAACAGTGACAAAATACGATAACCCAATCGCTTCATACTATTTATACTTTTTCTGTTTAATTAAATTTTTTTAAGTTTTGTTATTAATTTTTATAATCGGCAATGATAATCTTATTTAAATTACATTCCACGTTATTTATTTACACTTTGCAACATTTTTTTATGTTTTAATTTGAAATATATCAAATTAAATTAGCGATATAACTAATCTGTATCAATTATTGCTTTTAATCATTTACTGCTTGGATATCTTTGTTAAAATAATAGTAATAAATGATGATTTCCTTTTTTATAAAACGATAATTATGCTATTACTTGAAATAAACGTTTTTAAGCGGTGCTATTCCTATAAAGGATCGACTTCCAAAACAAGTTGTTTATTTTCAGTATGCTAGATTAACAATATGAAAAAGTTTTTTTAACTATCTGTAAATATTTTTTTTTAGTAAGATATTTTTTATTAGATGCGCTAAATTATTTTAGTCATATATTGCGTATGTTTTTTAAACAGAGCAAAAGATCATAATGGAGAGCATGAGGTTAGCCTATGCGTGATAATGAACCACAAATACTTTCGTCAATTTTGACGCAAGATTCTTCTTTATTGCATATTCAAGAAAGAATATATGCGTTAAAAAAATTAGCTAATGTTGTATTTGATCTATTGCCTCCTCCGTTAAATGTTCAATGTCGGGTATCTAATTTTAGGCAAGGTATTCTCATTCTTGAAGTCAGTTCAGCGAGTTGGCTTACTCGGCTAAAATATGAACAAAGCAATTTATTAACCGGTATTCGCAAAAACCTATTGCCATCTTTAGCATCAATTCAATATCGTATTAATCCTGATATTGCTGCACCTTCATCCCAAAGGGTTAATCATTCGTCAAATGATGCTACAATGAACAGTACCATGACACAAATTAGTGCAACTTATTTATATGCATTAGCAGAAAATGCACCAAATAAACTAAAAAAACAATTGATTAAACTTGCTAACCATGCAAAATGATAACTAGCAAGTTTATATTAATTTTATATAATCAGACTATATAAAGTACAAGGAGTAATTTATGGAAAAAGACATCATCATTTATATTTTAATTGGATTAGTGATAGGCTTGATTGTTGGCGCTATTTTAATGAATGTGGTTAGTCCTAAAGCTCGTCAATATGCAAATACCAAACGAGAGCTTGATAAAGCACAAGAAGAGTTGAAAACTCAAAAACAAATGATTGCTCAACATTTTTCCCACAGTGCTGAAATCTTAGATAATATGGCTAAAGAGTTTAGACGTCTTTATCAACATATGGCAGAAAATTCGCAACAGATTATTGGTAGCGAAAATATGCCTAATCTTAGTCTTGATGAAAATAATTCTGACAGTAGCCCAAAATTAGTTTTAGAAAAGCAACCTAAAGATTATTCTGATAATCCTTCAAATTTATTTAAAACGGATGATCAACGGTCTTAATACGAATTCACTAGTAAGCGCTAGTACAAGTTTCTATTATTTTTAAATTATTCGAAAAGCGAGAGTTGTAAAATGAACAATTCAGTAAAAAAACAAAAAAAACTATTAAGTGTTATTGCTTTAAGTATAAGTATAAGTTTATCGATGTTTTCAAATGCTTATGCTGCTTTTCCATCGATACCTACCGATAATAATACTGAAAAACCGAGTTTGGCTCCAATGCTAGAAACAGTATTACCGTCTGTTGTCAGCATTAAAGTTGAAGGTGTTGCTCAGATGCAAAATAACATGCCAGAGGAATTTAGACGTTTCTTTGGTTATCCTGACAGTCAATCGAGAGCGTTTACTGGTCAAGGTTCTGGTGTCATTATTGATGCTGAAAAAGGCTACGTAGTAACCAATAATCATGTTATTGAAAATGCAGATAAAATCATTATTTCTTTAAATGATGGTCATGAGTATCAAGCCAAATTAATTGGTAAAGATCAACAAAGTGATATTGCATTACTGCAAATTCAAGATGGTAAAAAATTAACCGCACTGAAACTCGCTGATTCGGATAAATTACGTGTTGGTGATTATGTTGTGGCAATTGGTAATCCTTTTGGAATTGGTCAAACGGTTACTTCGGGTATTATTTCCGCGCTTGCTCGTAGTGGACTTAGTATGAATGGTTTTGAGAATTTTATTCAAACAGATGCGTCAATTAATCGAGGCAATTCAGGTGGAGCCTTGGTCAATTTAAATGGTGAATTAGTTGGAATTAATACCGCTATTATTGCACCTAGTGGTGGAAATGTAGGTATCGGTTTTGCAATTCCAAGTAATATGGTGAAAAATTTAACTTCGCAATTAATTGAATTTGGCGAAGTCAAACGGGGTGTATTAGGTATAAAAGGAAATGAATTAACTTCTGATATTGCAAAGGCGTTTGATCTCGAAATTCAAAAAGGCGCATTTGTTAGTGAAGTTATCGATGACTCGGCCGCAAAGGAAGCCGGTATTAAATCTGGCGATGTGATTGTGTCAATGGATGGAAAACCCGTTGATAGTTTTGCCGAATTACGAGCTAAAATTGCTACCGCTGGTGTTGGACGAACTGTTGAATTAGGTTTAATTCGTGACGGTAAAAATCTAACCGTTAGTGTAAAATTAAAAAATAGCGACGAATCGACGACCGAAGCAAAATCTTTACACGCTTCCCTTGACGGCGCTATATTAACTAATGGTGAAATTAAAGGACAAAAAGGTGTAATTATTGAGAGCATTGCTAAAAATTCACCTGCATCAAGTTTAAGCCTGCAAGAAGGCGACCTTATCACGGGTGTAAATAAAACACGTGTCAACAATATTGCGGATCTTCGCAAAATTATTGACAGCAAACCATCTGCAATTGCGCTAAATATTGTTCGGGGTGATAGCCGTTTATATTTAATTTTACGCTAATTCCTGAATAAATTTTTTTTCGTCGATGCTTTTGTATCGACGAAAATCATTAATTTCAACATCTAGTCAGATGTGCTAAAATCTTCTTATCACCCTTTACAATCAAATCATTATGCTTAAGAAAATTTTATGGCCTATATTGATTGGTACTGTTTTAGCGATAGTGCTATTGATTATATTTCCGACCTTGCGCAATGGAACACAATCAAACTTTTCAAGATCAATCTTTGATAACGAACCCATAAGTTATTCTGATGCTGTCAAAATTGCTGCACCCGCGGTTGTGAATATCTACAGCCGTTCAGTGAATGCAATGTCTCAACAATCGACAGATAACCCAATTACACCACTAGGTTCTGGGGTAATTATGAGTAAGCAGGGTTACATTATTACTAATTATCATGTTGTTGATGGTGCAGAACAAATTATCGTTGCTTTACAAGACGGACGAATTTTTGAAGCGCTAACTGTTGGTTCTGATAAACTGGTTGATATTGCAGTTCTTAAAATTGAAGCTACCAATATACCAACAATTCACATCAATCCTAACCGAGAACCAAAGATTGGAGACGTTGTTTTAGCTATAGGTAATCCATATAATATTGGGCAAACCATTACGCAAGGTATTATCAGTGCAACAGGACGTGATGGTTTAAGTCCTTATCGTCGACAAAACTTTATTCAAACTGATGCATCAATTAACCATGGTAATTCTGGAGGGGCACTCGTCAATACTAAAGGTGAATTAGTCGGAATTAACACCCTAACCTTTGCTAAAAATTTAGGAAATGAAGTACCCGAAGGTATCGGTTTTGCCATTCCAACGGCCTTAGCGGTAAAGATAATGAATAAATTGATTCAAGATGGCAAAATAATTCGCGGTTATATTGGTATTGATGGATTAGAATTTACGCCTACTCGAAATCCAAGCGATATGCCGGTTGTTTTAGGTATTTTGGTTACTAATGCCGAAGGTCCCTCTTTACAAGCCGGAGTACAAACAGATGATATTTTAATTATGGTTGATAACAAGCCTGTAAAATCCATTATTCAAACAATGGATCAAATAGCCGAGTTGAAACCAGGCACAACCGTCCCCATAGTAGTATTGCGAAACGGTGAAAAGGTTGAGTTACAAGTAACTATTGGTCAGTTACCTGTTTAAACAAGGCTTTTATTGCTTGATTACCAGCAGTTTAAAGCGTATAATTCGCAACCTTAATCATGTTTTTTAACACTCGTATGGTGTATAGACTTTGCTTTCACAGCCGTTTATATAGCGATACGAACCAACTCTAGAGGCTTATTATGAAAGAAGGTATTCACCCAGAATATAAAGCAATTACAGCAACGTGTTCTTGCGGTAATGTTATCAAAACTCATTCAACTATTGGTCATGATATTCATCTTGACGTATGTGGTGAGTGTCACCCATTCTATACTGGTAAACAACGTGATGTTGCAACTGGTGGACGTGTAGATAAATTCAAACAACGTTTTTCAATGGTTGGCGGTAAAAAATAGTTTTTGTTGTAACGATTTTTCGTTATTATCATAAAAAAAAAGGCGCTTTATGCGCCTTTTTTATATCCCTTCTCTAATGATACTGAACGATGATAACCATTTAATTTTTATTCATCAATCAGATCAGGATCAATACCTAAATCCCTCATCATTTTTTGAGCTTGCTGTGGAATACCATCTTCTCGATCCTTTTGTAAGTCTTCATCACATGGTAAAGGCTGCCCTGTATAAGCATGCAAAAAAGCTTCACAAAGAAGTTCACTATTGGTTGCATGACGCAAATTATTCACTTGTCGACGAGTACGTTCATCAGTCAATATCTTTAAGACTTTTAACGGAATTGAAACAGTAATTTTTTTTACTTGCTCACTTTTTTTACCGTGCTCTGCATAAGGGCTGATATAGTCGCCATTCCATTTCATCATTTTTCCACCAAATTACATCACAAATAATGTGGATAATTTTAACGTTTTTTTTGTTTTACTGCAATCTACACACCAAGATACTTAGACGTCTAGACATGTTGACGTCTTTATTAATTGTGTTATTCTTATACAACTGATATCTAAGAATAAATCAAGAGGTCTAGGAAGGTTATTATGGCTAATCAATCTAACAATCAAAGCCAATGTGCTAATTTAAATCAAGGGACGATTGCTGTCCGGGGTGGTCTAAATACCGATGATCAATACGGTAGTGTCGTTCCAGTGATTACACCTTCAACATGTTACCGCTATGAAGAGTTTGCAAAACCCAGAGAATTTGATTATGGTCGAAAATCAAATCCTAGCCGACGATTAGTTGAACAAACCGTCGCAAAATTGGAAGGTGGAGCGGATGCCATATTAACGAATTGTGGAATGTCAGCCATTCATTTAGTTAGCGTTGCATTATTATCCCCTAATGATTTAGTGGTTGCGCCTCATGATTGCTATGGTGGCAGTTATCGGTTATTTAACAGCTTAAGCGAACGAGGTCATTTTAAAGCAAAATTTGTTGATCAGTCCGATCCTGTTGCATTGAAAGAAGCGTTAAATCTACGTCCTAAATTAGTCTTAATTGAATCACCAAGTAATCCCCTATTGCGTGTTGTCGATATTCAAGCGATCGCTCGCCAAGCACATGAAGTTGGTGCAATTGTACTTGTAGATAATACTTTTATGACACCTATTCTACAAAAGCCATTAGAACTTGGAGCCGATATTGTCACCCATTCTTGTACCAAATTTTTAAATGGTCATTCCGATTTATTGGCTGGTATTTTAGTCTTCAAAGATCAAAAATTAGCAACAGATGTCTTATGGTGGGCAAATAATATTGGTACATTAACGTCATCATTTGATAGCTACTTATTATTACGTGGATTACGTACTTTAGCTGCTCGTGTCAAATTACAACAAGACAATGCTAAACAGGTGGTTGAGTTTTTAGTGAATCATCCTAAAATTGCTAAAGTTTTCCATCCATCTTTACCGTCTAATCTTGGTCACGATATCGCAAAAAAACAGCAAAAAGGGTTTGGTTCCCTCTTAAGTTTTGAATTGGTCGGTAATGCTGATGTTATGCCTAAATTTTTAAAAGCGCTGAATATATTTACGTTGGCACAATCATTAGGTGGAGTTGAAAGCTTAGTCTGTCACCCTGCAACGATGACCCATTCAGGAATTAGCGCCGAAGCACGTAAGACGGCTGGCATTTCCGATCAACTATTACGCATTTCAGTTGGATTAGAAGATATTGATGATTTAATCGGTGATTTAGAACAAGCATTAGCGGCTATTTAGCTTTAATTATACAATTAAATTATGGGTTGATGATTTTCACTATTATAATCTTTTTCATCAATCCTTTTAAGATTTAATTAATTGATTTTGATGATGAATTTTAAATCTTATTTGCCGTAATGGATAATTTTATTTTGAATTGCGGTAAATATCTCATCAAGTGAGTGTCGTTTGGCTCGTCCGCAAATTTTTGCTACTTCATCACACACTAGACATTGCCTTGGACGTTGTTCAAATTGAGCTCGAGAAAGGCTCTGTTGGGTAGTGGGATCAATAACATCAATATCCCATAATCGTCCTAAAGGATGATTATCTTCAATATCAATACAAAATTGTTTTAACTTTTCTGTTTGGCAAGCTACCGAAATAATCGCTTCAAACCCTGTGATTTGATGATAATGCTGTTCATTCACGATAGTAATATTGTTTGTACTCAAACAGTGATGTAATGCTTGGATCGCTTGATTAAATAGATAGTGTGCTCCACTACTATTTTTAATAGCCCCTGGAATAACCAAACAAAGTGAGATGATTGGTTGTTGATAGTGTGTGATTGCAAAAAGTTGATTGGCAACTCGTTTTTCTTTCGCAAGTAACATCTGTTCAAGCGTGATTGGCGTACCATCATCAAATTTTACTATCATTGTGGTTTTGTCTGCTATTTAGATAAAAGAAGGCAATAGCATGTCATCATGTCATGCTATTGCAAGTTAGTTAGTCTTTAACTTCGCGTACGACATCAATCACCGAACCATCTCGGTAATGAACAATACCAACAATTTTATCCTTAAATTCAATTGGTTTTGGTTCACCAGTCAATGACACCGCACGTTGGTAAAGCTCTTCAATGCTCATCACCGGCAAGTTTGCTGCTTTTAAACGTTCAGCGATTTCTGGACGATTAGGGTTAACAGCAATACCATGGTCAGTTACAAGCACATCAACGCTCTCACCTGGTGTTACAACAGTGGTCACTTTCTTAATCACAGTTGGAATACGGCTACGAATTAATGGCGCAACAATAATGGTTAAGTTTGCACCAGCAGCGGTATCACAGTGACCACCAGACGCACCTCGCATAACACCATCCGATCCCGTTAATACATTAACGTTATAATCAAGATCGATCTCTAATGCACTAAGGATAACAATATCTAACTCATCAACACTTGCCCCTTTCGATGCAGGGTTTGCATAGACATTGGTTGAAACTTCGATATGATCTCGGTTTTTACCTAAAGATTGTCCTGCGGTACCATCAAAACTTTGCGTATCAAGTAAACGTTTAACTAACCCTTTTTCATGTAAATCAACAATACTTGCTGTAATACCACCTAATGCAAAAGAGGCAGTAATATTTTTAGCTCGCATACGATTTTCTAAGAATCGGGTGGCTGCCGTTGAAGACGCACCTGAACCGGTTTGAATTGAGAAGCCATCTTTAAAATAGCCAGAGTACTCGATGACATCCGCAGCATAGCGAGCAATCATTAGCTCACGTGGATTGCTGGTAATTCTTGCTGCACCGACACTGATTTTAGTCGGGTCACCAACTTCATCGACTTTAACAATATAATCGACTTGATCCTGACGAATACTTGCCGGATGATTTGGATAACCAACGATATCTTCAGTCAACAAAACTACTTTTTTCGCAAATTGCGCATCAACCATCGCATAACCCAATGCACCACATTGAGATTTACCCGATACACCATTCGCATTACCTTGTTCATCAGCTGTTGAAACAGCTAAAAATGCGATATCAATGTTAATTTCACCACTTTGAATAAGTTTTACTCGTCCACCGTGTGAGTGAATATGAACAGGATTATCCATTAATCCATGTGAAATAGCATCAGCCAATTTACCTCGTAAACCAGAGGTATAAATTTTGGTAATTACACCTGCTTCAATATGTGGAATCAAGGCAGAGTTACAACTTAACAATGAGCTTGATGCTAACGTTAAGTTTTTAATACCAAGTTTGCTGATCGTTTCAACAACTTTGTTAATGACCTTATCACCTTCACGAAAAGCATGGTGGAAAGAGATCGTCATTCCATCACGTAATTCACATTTATGAATTGCTTGTTCGATAGAATCACATAATTTACGTGTGTATTTTGACTCATCTTTTAAATAAGGCGTTGTTGCATTAGCATCAACAAACGGTGCAATATTTTTTAGATCAGGATGCTGTTTTAGCAAATCATCAATTTTTTTGTCTATAGAAGTCGTCATTTTTTAATCCTATCAAATTTCTTTACGTACACCAGAATATTTGGCTAGCTCAATAATTTTTTGAGCACGTGCAATAATCGGTGCATCAATCATTTTGCCATTTAATGAAACCACACCAAGCCCTTTTCTTTCACCTTCTTCAGCAGCTTCAACCACTTTTTGTGCGTTTTCAACTTCTGCAGCTGTTGGCGCATAAGCATTATGTAGTAATTCAATTTGTCTTGGATTAATCAGTGATTTACCGTTATAACCTAATTTTTTGATTAAGCTAACTTCTTTCAAGAAGCCTTCATCATCATTAACGTTAGAATAAACCACGTCAAATGCATCAATACCCGCCACTCGCGCTGCATGTAAAACAGCACAACGTGCATAAAATAGTTCGGTACCGTCTCCACGCTCAGTTTGCATATCAACTAAATAATCGAACGCAGCTAACGCTATACCAATTAAACGTGGTGAAGATTTTGCGATTGAAACAGCATTTACTACACCTAACGCAGATTCAATAGCTGCCATTAATTTAGTACTACCAACCTCACGACCACACTCTTTTTCAATTCGTTCAACGTGAGCTTCAAGTTCATGGATATCTTCAGCACTATTTGTCATCGGTAGACGTACAACGTCAACACCTGCTCTCACAACAGCTTCAAGATCTTTTAATCCAAATGGAGTATTGAGCGCATTGATTCGAACAACAGTTTCAATTCCATGTTCTTTATAAACCGGAAGACGTAATGTTTGTGCAACCAATAAACGAGCAGAATCTTTTTCTTTTAATGATACTGCATCTTCAAGATCGAACATGATTGAATCAGGCTTATAGACAAACGAAGTGGATAACATCGCGGCATTCGCACCCGGCAGAAATAACATACTTCGACGCAATTTTTTCATAGTAATTTACTCCAATCTAAGTTCTCTTCTTCTGCGCCACGCAATACTGCACATTGTACTCGAGCTTTAATCGCACAATCTAAAGCGCCTTTATCATCAATAATAATTAAACCGTCAGTCACATTAAGACTTGTTAAGGTTTGCTCTACAACGGCGCGTATTTGATCGCCAAATTGCTTATTAACATCACTATTAATAACAATTTCAATTCCTGTATTAGGAGTGACTTTCACTAACAAATCGCTTGATTCGAGAGTGCCAGCCATGGCTTCTTTCTTGATTTTCATTTAGTTACCTTTTGAACGAATTAAATTTTTGACTGAATCTAAATTAACCTCTAGATAGTTCCATGTTGTTTCTGGAACTAATCGTTTTACCTCTTCATATTGCTCATCAGCCAGTAATTTTCTAACCAACGAAGCGGATATGATATCTTCCCCTTCAAGAATGCGCTGAATTTCAACCAACGTCACAACCGGGTAAGGACTAACATCTTTATCCTGTAACCAATAACGCATTGAAGTATTATAAGCATTAGTTATTTGACTGTAGGGCTCGGTTCCAACAAAACGATAGGTAATATTCAGTGCTGGGGCAATATAATTGCGGAAAATTAATAAATCGATCCCCATGCAAGCGTAATCAATTTTATCATTATCTTTTAAAAAATAAGTAGGAAATGTTGCTCTCGATATAATATAGGCTGAACTTGCATGTACCGTGACATTTTTTAAGTGTTTCGATCCCTCTTTCACGAGCTGCAAACGCACATCAAATGGGAATAGTGAAACATTTTCATTTACGACAAAAACATGAAGCCAATCACATTGACTGGCAGCATATTGTAAAAGATGTTGGTGACCTTTTGTAAATGGATTAGCATTCATCACTACACTGCCAATCTTGTTCCCTTCCTTACGGTGTTCACTTAAATATTTACAGTATTGCTTAATTCCAACGGGGGTATTTTCCATTAATACGACAAGATTGTTTACCTCGACGATAGGATAAAATCCACACCCTTTGAAAAAGTCGATATTTTCAGGTTTAGTATATAAAAAGAGATGAAAATGCCCCTGCTCATTAGCATATTTGATAACGTTATCCAACAAAGTCAAATTAAGCTGATTTCCACGATAATCGGGGTCAATCGCAACACATTTAATAATATTGTCATCAATGCCAGCACAAGCCACCATTTTACCGTCCATGTAAGCAACGATAAATATATGGACTTGAGGGTCTAAGTTTAGATCCGATAGCGTTAACAAACGAATAATTTGTTCTCGTTCAGTTAATGATTTAGAGATATCTACCACTGAAAAATCGACTAAACTATACATAATATCACCTATTTTTCTGCTACCACATAGTTAGTTAAACGACCAATTCCAGAGATTTCAACTTCAATTTTATCGCCATCTTTCATAAATACTGGGGGATTGCGTTTTTTACCTACACCACCCGGTGAACCTGTCAGAATAACATCGCCAGGAGATAAACGGGTAAAAGTACTGATATAAGAAACAAGTTCAGGCACAGTATGGACTAAGTTTTTGACATAATCGTGTTGCATTTCCTGACCGTTTAAATAGGTCGTTAAAGATAATACGGTAGGATCAGGAATCTCATCAGTCGTGGTTAAACATGGGCCAAACGCACCTGTACTTGGCCAGTTTTTACCTGCCGTAAACCAAGTATATTGCCAATCGCGGATAGAACCGTCCATATAACAGCTGTAACCCGCTACATGTGATAATGCATCTTCTTGCTTAATACGAAAACCACCTTTACCAATGATAATGGCAAGTTCACCTTCATAATCTAGTTCATTGGTAATAGCTGGTTTGAGAATATTTGTTTTATGCCCTGTTTGTGAATCAGGGAAACGAACAAATAATGTTGGGGCTGAACTGGTTTCATTAAACTCTGCTCTTTTTTCAGCATAGTTCATGCCAACACATAAAATTTTATTTGGATTCGGTATAACCGGTAAATAAGTGATATCTTGCTCATTAATGTCACTTGGAGCATTAACATAGGTTTTTGCTAGCGACAAGCCTTCTTCATCAGCAAGTAATGATTTCAAATCAGCATATTTATCACCGAATTTTTGTTTTAAATCAACAATACCATGATTAGTGAGAAGACCAAAACTTGCTCTACCAGAGACAAGATAACTGACAAGCTTCATGAGTACTCCTTAAAAGCTGTTTGTATTGATTATTACTATAAAATAAAAACAAACAACCCTAGTCTAGGCTAAGGTTGTTGTTAAAAAAATTTAACTATACTAAGAAATTGCCGAGAATAAGTAACGATACCGATACATTAATCGCACCACCAATACGGGTTGCAATTTGTGCAAATGGCATTAACTCCATTCGTTCTGCTGCGGTTAATATTGCAACGTCACCTGTTCCGCCTTGACCACTTTGACAACATGAAATAACAGCTGCATCTACTGGATACATACCTAATTTTTTCGCTACAAAGAAGCCTGTTGTTACTAAGCTCACTACGGTACAAACAATGACTGCTAAGTTAGTTAACGTAAATGCAGAAACAATTTTATCCCATGGAGTGATTGCCACACCTACCGCAAATAAAATTGGATAGGTTACAGACGTTTGGAAAAATTTGTAAACGACTTGTGAACCACTCAATACTTTCGGTGAAACACCAGATATTAATTTAACAAATACAGCTGCAAATAACATCCCTACTGGCGCTGGAATACCCGTCACTTTATGACCAATCATACCAACCATATAAAGGATAGCGGCTAATAATACACCTGAAGCAAATGTTGTCACATCGATAACAGAATCTGCTTTTGTTGCTTTTTTATCTGTAATTTCGTCTTCTTCTGACGCTGGTAATAATCGTCCGTTACCTGTTAAATGTGGATAAGCTTTACCAATACGGTTAAGCACACCACCACAGATAATACCCGTTAACCCACCTAACATTACGATCGGTAAAACACGACCTAAGGCTTCACCTTGTTCCATATGCAAAATTGCTGCGTAGCCAATTGAAAGTGGAATTGCACCTTCACCGACACCACCAGCCATGATAGGTAATACCAAGAAGAAGAAAGTTTCAAACGGTGTTAAACCAAGTAGATAACCGACACCAACGCCAACAAGCATCCCGACAATCTCACCACATACCATCGGTCCAAAGATTTTTAAGAAACCTTGAATAAGTGTTTTCTTATCCATGTTCATAATACTACCAACGATGATACAACAAATGTATAAATAAAGAATATGCGTATCTTTATAGAACTTAGTTGTTGCTTCAACAACTGGCGTAGGAAGAATTCCATAATAAACTAAAGCAGATGGAATGAAGGTTGCACAGATTGCTGCTGCACCCATTTTACCAACGATCGGTAAACGTTTACCAATTTCACCACACAAAAAGCCAAAAAATGCACAAGTGACAACCATAACAACGATTTCACTCGGTAACTTACCTGTTACTAACACTTCGGTGAAAATAAGAATACCAGCAATAATAAATAATGGAAGTGGAATTACACCAATTTTATAATTGTCCATGAGTCGCCACCAATTATAAGGCCACCCTTTTAAATTTTGCTCAACGGGCTTACTCGTTGATTCTTTTTGATTATGCGTTTTTCCAATTGAATTGAAATCCACCATATGTATTTTTTCTCCAAAATGATTTGATTTGTTCGAATTAATTGGCGCGTATAGTGACAAAATATGAATCTCATTTTTGTGATATAAATCATATTTTAACTGTGGTTTTTATGGTTTTAATGGCTCAAAGTTTTTTTATGCTGTGTTACACTCACCTCTACTTTAATTTGAAAAGTAAATGTAAAAATGCGAAAGAAAGTACAATTATCATTTACTACGAAATTATTTTTATCTCTTTTGATCTTTTCATTGATTATTTTAGCTCTATTACAAAGTTATATTTGGAATGCGACAGAAACAAATTTATACCGAAGTTTAGGTGAAAAAGCGCAAATTCAAGCAAGAGAATTAGCAGTAATACCCAGTTTAATAAAATATGTTAGAGAAAAAGATACGAATAAAATAGCTGAATTAGTAATTGATATTTTTCAACAAAGTGACGCAAGTTATATTGTTATTGGTGATGAAAATGCCCATCGCCTTTTTCATACTGCCAATAATGCCCTATTTTCACCCATGATTGGTGACGATAATCAGCAAGTACTCAATGGCAATAGCAGTGTTACCATTAGTAAAGGTTCACTTGGGTTAGCATTAAGAGGCAAAGCACCAATAATTGATCAAGGTAAAATTGTTGGCATTGTTTCAATTGGTTATATGATTGATGATATTTATGCACTACATATCAAACAAGTAATCCCTTTTATCTTTTTTTGTTCATTACTATTTTTAGCATTGTTTATCTTTTCTTATTGTTTTTCTAAGGCAATCAAAAGACAAATGTTTAATTTGGAGCCGAAAGAAATTGCATTACTGGTAAAAAGTCAAAAATCAATTATGGAATCCATTTTTGAGGGTGTCATTGCCATTGATCTTGAATACAAAATTATGAATATCAATCAATCAGCAAGATCGATGTTAAAAATTAAAGTCAAAGATAACGAATTGATTCATCATACCTTATGGGATTTTATTGAATCAACAGAATTTATATGTGGAAATGATAACAAGATCCGAGATATACATGATCATATTTGTTATTTTAATAATATTATTGTCATTGCTAATCGAATTCGAATTATGGTTGATAATAAGATTAAAGGTTGGGTTATTACGTTCCGTAATTACAATGATATTAACTTATTAAGCATGCAATTAACTCAGGTAAATCAATATGTGGATAATTTGCGCACATTAAGACACGAGCATCTTAATTGGATGGCAACACTATCTGGCTTAATTTATATGAAGCGTTACCAAGAAGCAGAATCTTTTATTGCGTTGCACTCTGCCGATAATCAAGCTAGCTTAGATTTTATAACTGAACATTTTAAAGTACCTGCTGTATGTGGTCTGTTAATAGGTAAATATTCTAAATCACATGAAATTGGTTTAAAACTGATGTTCGATCCTGCATGCCAGCTAAATGCATTACCCGATTCAATTACCGAAACAGAATTTATGTCTATTTTAGGTAATTTACTTGATAACGCATTCAATGCTAGTTTGAAAAACGATCGTGGCAATAAAACAATCTATTTATATCTTAGTGATGCAACCGATGAAATTGTTTTAGAAATTAGTGATCAAGGTTGTGGTATAGATGAGAAAATTCGTGATTCAATTTTTAAACCCGGCGTCACATCACAAGATACTAAAGAACATGGGATTGGTTTGCATCTCGTTTTGACTTACATTAAAAAAGCTAATGGCTATATTACATTTGAAGATAATGAACCTTACGGTGCAATTTTTTCCGTTTTCATACCCAAATAACATGAGGGATAAGAAAGTATGAATCAATCAAAAGATGATATAATTAAAGCACTTATAGTTGAAGATGAGCCAATTTTAGCTGAGCTAAATGCTGATTTTATTCAACGTGATACCAAAGTAAACGTTATCGGTATTGCCTCCAATTTAGCTGAAGCAAAAATAATGATCGATAAATTAAAACCAACTTTAATTTTATTAGACAACTATTTACCAGATGGAAAAGGTATCGATCTTTTTGAATATATCATTAATAATCATCTAGATTGTTATGTTATCTTCATTACTGCAGCCAGTGATATGGATACGTGTAGCAAAGCAATACGCTTGGGTGCATTTGATTATTTAATAAAACCACTGTCCTATCAACGTTTAAAACATTCGTTAGAGCGCTTTGAGCTGTTCTTATATCGGCAAAGCCTACAAAAGCATGTCAATCAACGAAGAATTGATGAACTTTTTAATTTGCAAACGAAAGATTTTGTCGGCATTAATCGTCATTCAAAAGGTATCGAGGAAATCACTCTACAAAAAGTTAAAGATCTATTTATGAAAACAGACAAACCGTTAACGGTAGATGATATAGTCGAAAATGCCCAAATCAGTAAAACGACCGCCAGACGATATTTAGAACACTGTGTTCAAACAAAATTATTAACCGTTGAACTTAACCATGGAAAAATCGGGCGTCCTGAAAGACTATATAAACGATTAGGTAAATAGTTCCAATTACCAAACACGAGTTAAGTACCACTAAAACCAGCTATCCATATAATTGATAATTATATAAATATGCTTATTTATTATTTTATCCTCTAAATATTTGATGCTAGATTGAATTTATCCAATCCTGAAACAGGATTGATTCTGCCGTATCAAATAAGAGGAGTAAGCATATGTCTATAGCGATAGGAAAGGTAGTCACTACCGAAAATAATGAAATTAACCAAGATGGCGCTTTTGTTCGTCAATCTAATCGATTTGATACTCCCTTCGGCAACGAGCCAGGCATGCTGCCGGTTGAATCGGGTCGTTATCGTTTAATTTGGGCGGCAATTTGTCCTTGGGCACACCGCCAGATGATAGCGATTAAGTTATTGGGGTTAGAGCATGTGATCAGTGTTGGTAAAGTATCACCCGTCCGTACCAGCCATGGTTGGGAGTTTTCGCTGGATCCTAAAGGCGTCGATCCGGTGCTCGGTATTCGCTACTTACCTGAAATTTATGCCTCGACAGATCCCAATTACCATGGTCGAGCAACCGTACCAACCATAGTGGATGTGAAAACCGGCAAAGTGGTTAACAATGACTATTTTAATTTAACCTACTACTGGGAAACCGTTTTTAAACCCTTTCATAAATCAGGTGCGCCCGATCTTTATCCTCTACATTTACGTAAGGAAATTGATGAACTTAACCATGTGATTTTTCATGAAGTGAATAATGGCGTTTATAAGGCAGGGTTTGCACGCTCACAAAAAGCTTACGAAGAAGCTTATCATCTTGTATTCAATCAATTAGATAAACTGGAGCAACGTTTAGACAAATCACGCTATCTATTTGGTGATAATATTACTGATTCCGATATTCGTCTGTATGTTACATTAGCACGCTTTGATGTTGCCTATTATTCTGCATTCAAAACTAACCGTAATCGAATTATTGATTACTCTAATTTATGGGCTTATGCCAGAGATCTGTATCAAATCCCGGCTTTTGGTAAAACCACCGATTTTGAAGCGATAAAAAAGGGCTATTTTTTGAGTAATAATGCGCATAATCCTTATGATATTTTGCCTTTAGGCCCTGATGTCAATAATTGGAATACCCCCCATAATCGAGATAAACGGTTTAGTACAAGTCACTAATTATTGGGATAATACGAATGCCAAATATAGTAGATATTGGATTAATTTTCAGCCAAATTCCGACATTACTTGCTTATTTGCCGGTCACATTGTTTATTACTCTTTTTTCAATGTTACTGGGAGTAATGTTAGGACTCATCATCGCTATTATTAAAATGAACAAGATACCTGTTCTTTCCCAGATAGCGATGATATTTGTTTCATTTATTAGAGGCACGCCATTGCTAGTGCAACTCTATTTAAGCTTCTATGGTATTCCTATTATATTACGTTATATCAATTATTATTATCATACCGATTTTAATGTTAACAGTGTTCCGCCAATGCTGTTTGTTTTGATTGCGTTTTCCTTTAATGAAGCGGCATATAATTCAGAAACAATACGTGCCGCATTACAATCGGTAAATAAAGGACAAATTGAAGCAGCACAGTCCCTTGGGATGACCTATAGCCAGTTATTACGTCGAATCATCATTCCGGAAGCCTTTATTGTCGCCCTACCCAATCTTGGTAACGCACTAATAGGCTTACTTAAGGGCACCTCCCTCGCCTTCGTTTGTTCTGTAACTGAAATGACGGGCAGAGGTAAAACCTTAGCTGGACATAGTTATCGCTATTTTGAAGTCTATATTTCATTGGCACTCATCTACTGGGCATTAACCATCATTATTGAATTAATCGTAAGATATTTGGAAAAGCGCCTTACGATATCTGACACGGTGAATACGCCAAGTTATCGACGAGGGAAGCTATTATGATAAATGTGCAAAATTTAACTTTATCTTTTCAAGATCATTCAATACTTAATAATCTTAATTTTCATATTAAACCTCATGATATTGTGGCAATTATCGGTGCGTCAGGAGCAGGCAAATCAACATTGCTACGATGCTTAAATTTATTAGAAAGACCACAATTCGGTAAAATTACTATTGACGATATTGAGTTGGATGTCAGCCGTGTAAAGCGATCGCAATTAGTCAGATTTCGCCAACAAACTGCAATGGTATTTCAACAATTTAATTTATTCCAACAAAAAAATGCATTAGAAAATGTAATGGAAGGATTAGTTGTTGTAAAAAAATATCCCAAAGATAAAGCACAACAAATAGCTTATGACAAATTAGTTGAAGTTGGACTAGGTGAAAGAATCTATCATTACCCCAAACAGCTATCGGGAGGACAACAGCAACGAGTAGCCATTGCCAGAGCGTTAGCCATGGATCCTAAAGTATTATTACTTGATGAACCCACTTCCGCCTTAGATCCTGAATTAGTCGGAGAAGTGTTAGCTACGATAAAATTAGCAGCAAAATCAGGTATAACTATGCTCCTTGTCTCTCACGAAATGAGTTTTGTGCACGAAATCGCAACCCGAGTTTTTTTCTTGGATAAAGGGCAAATAATAGAAGACGGCACACCCAAACAAGTTTTTACCAATCCAACTCAGCAAAGAACCCGTGATTTTTTAGCACGCTATTACAATACCATGCAAATGGAGTATGAAATCTAATGATTAAAAGAGGTCGTAATGAGTATTGTTTTACAACAACATTGTCAAAATATTAACTGGCAAGATGTCGCTGACTTGCTTGCCTTTTATGGACTCAGTTCGCTTGATGCAAAAACTCAAGAACAAGTCTTTAAACAGAGTTATGGCGTCGTTTTTTTACTGGAAAAAAAACGAGTAGTGGGTGTGGGACGCACATTATCAGATGGTATTTGTCAGGCAGCCATTTATAACATTGCGCTGGCAAACCATTTACATGGTCAGCAATTTGGACGGTTAATTGTGGAAAAACTGGTAGAACAGGTCAATCACTGTAATATCATTCTTTATACTCATCCCCAAACCATCGAATTTTATAAAAATTTGGGGTTCGATTTAATGAAAACGGGAATGGCTCGTTATCAGGTCGATCATCGAACAGAAATGAGAAATATGGGTTTTATCTAAAACTGTTTTAGCTTTATTCCGTAAAAAAAGGAGAGTAGCATTATGAATATCCCCACAAATTATTTTATTTCAGCTTTAAGCGTACTAACTTTAACTGTTTTGTTATCTGGCTGTGATAACGCCAAGGAAAACTCACCAACAATCCAAAAGGAAAAAATTACTATTGCTACCTCTGGTGCACCCAGCCCTTTTACAACAGTGAATGATAAAGGAGAATTAATTGGCTACGATATTGAGGTAGTCAAAGCGGTATTTGCCCAATTACCACAATATGAAATCAATTTTGAAGTTACCGAGTTTCCTTCGGTTTTAGCAGGACTTGACTCTCAACGTTATCAAGTCGGAGCCAATAATTATGCGATGAATGAAAAACGCAAAGAAAAATATTTTTATTCTTCGCCAATTTTCATGAACCAATATGTGATAGCAGTAGCTGAAAATAATGACAATATTAACCGTTTTAGTGATTTAAAAGGCAAATCGACTGAAGTTTCACCGGGGCTTAATTATGCTACAGCCTTAGAGTTATACAATGAACAACATCCCGATAACCCCGTCAACATTATTTACAGTGAAGCAGACTTACTGCCAGTGTTACAGCATGTTGAAACAGGACAATATGATTTTCAGTTAATTGATAAAGTCATGTTGTCACAATATATCAGCGAACATAACTTGAAACTCAAAAGTATCGATTTAAGCAACGAAGATGCTGAACGTATTGCTTCCCCCTATAGTTACTTATTGATCAGCAAAGGAAAGAAAGGTGAACAATTAACCAAAGATATCAATCAAGGCATCCAAAAGATCATCAATAATGGAAAATTATCAGAAATTAGTATTCATTATTTTGGTGCTGATTATTCACCCAAACAGTGAACTAACATAATCAAAATAACCAATTAGTTTATAGCTAAAACATTGGGTTAAATAGCGTTGCCTACCATAATGAAATAGATATATAAAGCACTTATTCACAATGCTTTAAAATGCTGAATATTATGGGCAAGGCTTAGTAAGGATTTATACTCAAATGGTATCAAGGTCTTTACTTTTACAAGTATCTTTAAGCTATAAAATGTAAGACTAGAAGATTTTCTTATTGATAATTAATGGCTCTTGGAAAGATGATTCCAGAGCCAAACTAATTAATCAACAATGATTCGTCCATTTAACGGTTGAATTGGTCGGTTATTATCATGCTGCATAATGGAATGAAATTTTTCGATTTGTGCTTTTGATGCATAACTTTCATGTTCTAACACAATCCACCTTACCCCTTCTGTACAAGGTGGCGTAGTCAGTGAACCACTAAAGCGGTAGTAGTCCAATACATTGGGTAATAACGCTTTTATATCAATGGTATTATCTAATAACAAACTATTATTAACCACTGTTGGCATTTGCTGCCATGCTTTTTCTAATTCTAAATTAGTTTTACCTTCATTGAACATTAAGGCCATTACCGCTAAATCGCCATTTTGATTTTTATAAACAAAATGCGCCTCCATCGGATAATGCTTACCGTTAATTTCATTTTCGCTAGGCGTATGAAAGTGGAATTGCTGCAATGTAAAAACTTCATCATCCAACGTTAAACTATTTTCACCCGATACATTGATTTGTATAGTATGACCATTATTAATCATTTCTTGCTTAGCAGAATTGAAAATAAGACTAAGCTCAGGATGATTTGTTTTAAACGCATGTTCAATATTGATTGGTGATTGATTCTTGCCATTTTCACAAGTTGAATATTCCGGTGAAAGCTTTCCCCAGTTTTCAGGCTTTTCTTGCCCATCATATCCCCAATGAGTGGTATGTTCATTTGCAAAACAGGGGAAGCTAAATGTTGCAATTAAAGCAACAATCCTTATGTTCAATTTCATAATTTCTCAATTTAATAATGTGATTTGTGGCGAAATTATAGACTTATTAAACTAGCCTGACTATCTAAAATTAGTTAATTAAAACAATTCTCTCAAAAACCTCATTAAGGCCTCTTAAAAAATTTGAACTGTTTTTTAAATAAACAATATATTTAACTAAATGTCGGTAAAATACAACCAATGCACAAAATTGCAATTTTGTCAATAAATTTTAAAAAATATAGATATTTCATTTCACTAATAAAAAATAATGCTCTATATTTCCTCAATAGTTTGATCTAAACGATAAATAAATTAGTTGAAATTTCTTAATTAAAAAGACAAGGTGTGATTAGATGAAAAGTATAAAAATAACAGGAGCTCGGATTCACAATCTTAAAGATGTTGATATTACTATTCCCAAAAACAAATTAACCGTTGCCACTGGTATAAGTGGATCAGGAAAGTCTAGTCTGATGTTTGATATTGTGTTTGAAGAAGGACGTAAAGGGTATCTTCAATCATTAGGAATCTTTCCGGGACTTGAAAATGAGAGAAAATTCGCAAGCATAGAGGGTATCGGCCCGACAATTGCAGTTAAGCAAAGCGTTGTACGTCAGAATAACCCAAGATCAACAGTCGGTTCAAAAACAAACATATTCAACCTTCTTGCCCTACTGTATTCAAGTGAAGGGCAGGTTAAATGTTCAGAGTGCAACGAAACTATTGGACAAGATAGTGTCTGCGCTAAGTGTGGACATGAGGAAGAGCGCCTTGAATTAGGCTATTTTTCCTATAATAACCCTAACGGAATGTGTATGAAATGCGCTGGCAGAGGCGCATATTATCACGTTAATATGGAAAAGCTTATTGCAAATAAAAATCCCACCGTTCGAGAGTTATTTAATTTTATCGGGGTAACCCCCGGTATACTTCGCGTCTTGGAAAGGAATTTCAAAGGCTATATGGATCAGCCTTATTTAGAAATACCGGATGAAATAAAAGAAGAAGTGGTAAACGGGCATTATGTCAGCAATAACAGTGCAAATCAAAGCTTCTGCTTATCAAGAATTTTGCAAGCTAAACACAAAAGAGGCGAATATTTAAATGGTCTGTACGAAATAACCCTCTGCTCAGAATGTCATGGATATCGCATTGGTGAAGAAGCTCGCAACATATTAATTAATGATAAACATATTGGTCAAGTCGGCAAAATGACTTTAGACGAGGCTAAAACGTTTTTTGAATCGGCATTAGAACTAAACGAAATAACGCAATTTGGGAAAAATCTTCTTAAAGATATTTTGGGTAAAACAAACTCATTAATTGCTTCTCGTTTAGGGCATTTATCACTTTATAGAGAAATGTCCTCACTAAGTGGCGGAGAAATACAACGACTCTTCCTTAATTCGCATTTGGAATCGAAACTGGAGTCACTTATCTATATTCTTGATGAACCCACAGTGGGTCTACATGAATCAGAAAAAATTGAACTTTTACAATCCATAAAAGCGCTTAAAGATTTGGGCAACACGGTTATTGTCGTGGAACATGACAGAAGTACGATAGAAATAGCTGAACATATCATTGATATTGGCCCAAAAGCGGGGATTGAAGGCGGAGAAGTTATTTATGAAGGTGATTATGCTGGTCTGTTAAAATGCGATAAATCATTGACAGGACAATATCTTTCCGGTAAAGCAAAAATGCCGGTAAGGATGTTAAAACAAAATATCGATGATTCTGCTATTCCCCGTTTAGTCATTCGACACGCCAAAACCAACAATTTAAAAGATATTTCAGTCGCATTTCCATTAGGCATTCTTATTGGGGTTTCGGGCGTTTCCGGAAGTGGTAAAAGCTCCTTGATATCGAGCACGCTAACGCCCCTGTTAAAAAGTTATTTTCGCTTAGACGCCAATAAGAACAATACCAATGGAGAAGAAAACGAAGTAGATTTTGAAGATGAATCACTATTAATCGAAACAATAGCAGAAAGGCTTGATGGTGCAGAAAATATTTCTGGCTTTGCTGAAGTATCGCAGGCACCAATAGGAAGAAATATAAATTCGAATCCTGTCACTTTTACCAAAATATGGGACAAGATACGCAGATTATTTGCAGAACAACCCGAAGCAAAACGGTTAAATTTAACGGCGGGACACTTTTCCTTCAATTCCGAGGGCGCTTGCCGAGAGTGTCATGGTAGTGGACGTAAAGCTATTTTTCCTGAAGGTAGTTTAAAGATGTACGCAACATGCGAAAAATGTAAAGGTAAAAGATATAACAACGAAGCTTTAACTGTCACGTATAAAGGGAAAAATATTTCAGAAATTCTTGATATGCAGATTTCGGAAGCGATAGCCCTATTTAGTGATAATGATGTCATCGTTCGTCCGTTACAGATAATGGAACGGATTGGTATGGGATATATAAAGCTTGGGCAACCCACTTCAACAATGAGCGGAGGGGAAACCCAAAGACTAAAACTCGCGAAGGAATTAGGACGGCAACGAAAAGGAAATATCTTGTATATCATGGATGAACCTACTACCGGTTTAAGCCTTTATGATACAGCTCAGTTGATAAAACTGTTGGATGAATTAATCAAAAGCGGAAACTCTGTGATTGTTATTGAGCATAATCATGAAGTTCTTGAATCGTGTGATTGGATTGTGGAACTTGGTCCTGAAGGAGGATTAAAAGGTGGTGAAATCATTGCCGAAGGAACCCCTAAAGACTTGGTGAAAAATCCAAAATCACTAATCGGAAAATACCTTACGATTTAAAAAGTGGATACTTGATTATGGCTAATATAAAAGAATTAGAAACCATTGATGCAGAATCGGTGGATATGAATCCAGATAAATTGAGAGAGCTGGATATCGCCTTGAATTTTCAACTCGGCATTATTAAAGGAATCGCTATTTTGAGAAAAGGCGGCATTGTGTTTGAAAAATATTTCAAAGGTTACCATGCTGAAAATACTCATCATCTCACTTCAGTAACACAAAGTGTTACTTCCGCTTTAGTGGGAATAGCCATTGATAAAGGATATATAAAAAGCGTCGATCAACCAATACTGGATTTCTTTCCAGAAGCGGAATCCAAAGCTAGTGATATGTTAAAGCGACATCTGACAATCAAACATTTACTAACCATGACTGCACCCTATTCTTGGAAAAAGAGTGAGCCATTAGATAGGTTGAGAAGGCAAAAGAATTGGACGATGTTTATGCTTGAAATGTTGGGACAAAAAGGCCAGCTTGGGGAGTTTCAATTCAATATGTCTAATGCGCACCTTCTTTCAGCGATTATTACGCGGAGTACGGGGCTATCAACCCGAGAATTTGCCAATAAATCATTTTTTAGTCATTTAGGGGTGAAAGAGATCGATGACCAACAGATGAAATCCTTTTCTAAAGAAGATGTCTATGGTGAAAGTATTACCGGTTGGATAAAAGATCCTCAAAATATCAATACTGGAGGCTGGGGACTGTCTTTAACTCTGCGTGATATGCTTCGTTTGGGATATTTGTATTTGAATAAAGGCCATTGCAATGACAAGCCAATCATTTCAGAAAACTGGATAAATGAATCGCTAAAACAGCATACGGAAGATTGTGGCTATATGTGGTGGCTTAGAGAAGATAAGGGGATTAACACTTTTCTTGCAGCAGGCATAGGCGGAACTTATCTCTATTGTGTTCCCGAAAAGGATCTGATAGTGGCAATCGTATCGAAAGTCGACAAGATGATAATCGACAGGTGGGAACTCATGGCGGATTATATCATTCCATCGATAACAGATAGTTAATTTTAAGTCGTTAACAAAATTTTGTTTCTGCAATTCATTCCACCAAAAGGCAAGAAGGTTTTACCGCCATGAACTGTCTAACAAAACGTTTTAGGTTGGGATAGGTGCTGTTCGGGCAGGTGCTATAAAGTGAAAAATATAATGGATATTTTGCTCTCGATAACATGTCGATTAGAAGCTTTTTTGCGCTAGAGAAAAATAACATCACTATTTATTAAAAAATAAACTTAAAGAGAAATCTATGTCAAATTTTCAAGAAAAATTGCAAAAAGGCATGTTTGAAGGTCCAATCATGCCAATAATTATAAAAATAGGGATTCCCATTCTCATTGGTCACTTATTAAATTATGCTTACTTAATCATAAATACCTATTTTATTTCATTGATCAATCCTACTTCTTCAGCCCCGTTGGCGGGAACCGGTCTTTTATTTCCATTATTTTTTGTCTTTGAAGCTATCGCCTCAGGTTTAGCCGTTGGACTCAGTACCACAACGGGGCGATTGATCGGCGAAAAAAGATTTAATCATTATCAAAATCTAGGTGTTACAGGTGTCGTCATAGCTTTACTGCTAACCGTGCCATTTATGATTATGTGTTATGCTTTTGGCCCACAAATTATTAATTTATTATCAGGTGATAAATTAAGCCTAGAAGCAACAGTCTATAGTCTACAGTTTTTATATTCATTAGCCCCAGGTTTACTGTTCATAATATTATTACAGGTTTATGGCGGTATTCTTATTGGCGAAAGCCTGACATATGTTACTGCAATATCATTTATGATTATGGTAACGCTCAATATCGTACTTGATCCGATATTGATATTTGTACTCGATATGGGGGTGGCTGGTGCAGGTTTAGCCACAACAATATCGTTATTTATGGCTTTTATCTATTTAATCCGCTTTATACACAAGGGAAAATCAAGAATTCCGTTAACATTTAACTTTGCTCACTTTAACGGAAAAATTGCCAGAGAAATCATACGGATTGGATTGCCTCAGTTTTTAATGACAGCCTCAACTTATATCATTATCGTTGCATATAACAAAATGATCACCAATACCTTTGATGAAAATGCAATGAATGCATGGACATTGGTTGGGAGAATTGATCAGATTTTAGTTATTCCGATGATTGCTATTGCTGGTGCAATGACGGTCTTTATTTCGCAAAATTATGGACGTAATCAACTTGATCGGATTAAAGAAGCTTTTAATCTAGGCTTAAGGGCAATAATGATACTATGTAGCATCATTGCAGCACTTTATGTATTACTTTCTCCTTGGTTATTTTCAATATTTACTTCAATACCAGAAGTGATTGATCTTGCCACAAAACAAGTGCTAATCGTATCATTTACATTTTGCTTTATGGCAATATCATGGATAATCGCATCATTCTTTCAAGCGACAGGAAAACCCCTACCTGCGGTAATTATCCTTTATATTAGAATGATCATTATTTTTTCTATAGGACTATATTTAGTCTATGCTCAAAAAATGGGAATGAATGGCATTTTTATCTCTATGGCAATCGGAAACCTATTTTCATGTTTATTGTCATTTTTGTGGGTGAAGAAAAGTCTGAAATCATTAAAATTCAAATCAATTTTGGAATAAGTTATTCTCGTCTATTGCTACGCTATTATCACAAACAATATTAAGCAAATAAGCTAAGTACAAAAGTTAATCAAGGAGAAGAAAGATATATTGTAAAAAATAATTGGGTAGATATTGAATATCATTATATTATTGGAAGAAAAGAATAGGGAAAAATTAATATCTATGAAGCACATCCCCGAATTAAAGTCGAAATTCAATCTATCCAATAAGATTATAAATGGATGACAATATGAAACTATTAAAGATTTTAATAATACTATTGCTATTAATTAAAGGTTTTACCCAAATTCTTATTTGTAAAGATGATCCTACTGTCTTTTTGGCGCTAAAATTGAATCCTCTTTCTGAAAATTATAATTATATTAATTATTTAAGTCACAATAGTTATTATGTTTTGTTTTCTGATGAAAATGAAATGATAGGACAAAATATCATTGATATGATTTATAAGATTCCTTTAATTCTTTATATTTCAGTTTTGCTTATATTATTTTTTTTAAAACATAAAAATACAAAAGAGAAAACCCTATAAAGCAATTTTTGCCACCTATTACTTTCTTGATATTTTTTTGCTTTTTATAAAGAGGTTAATGAACCACAATTATTAAGTAATGAAATAGAGAAACATTTACTAGAAAGAGGATTAGATAATTATGATATAACAGCTATCGTAACTTATAAAAAAGACATTAAAGAAATTTATTCTGATGATGATTTTAAGTTTAAACTGGATGCTTATTATTATTTATACCATTTCAAAAATAATCACTGAGTATTTGATAAAGCGGAAAAATGAGTTATAAATAGTCTTAACAGGTTGATTTAATAGTAAAAGGAAACAATTTTAAAATGAGAATATTATTACTGATTCTATTGTCTTTGGCTAATATAGCATGTAGTCAAAAAATAGAAAATCAATCAGCAGTGACTCAAACAATCCCACATTTTGATGCTACGGTTTATCAACTTATTGACCTTTTTAATAAAAAGAATTTTAAAGAAATTAACCAATATATTAATAAAGATATAGGTCTTTTCATTGTATATAATGGAAGTACCAGCCCAACAATGAGAAGAATTGAACAATTTAAATCGAATAATAAAATAATTGAAAATACAATACCGTCTTGGGTAGACGATGAATTGCTAGGGTTTTCAATATCTGGCAATCCTAAAATACAATATGAACAATATCCTACATTTGATCCATGTAGTGAAAAAGTCACTAAACTAGGTCTGTATGCCAATTCAAAAGAAAAAAATATTGAGGCTTTAAAAATAGCGCTTGGTTATTATCATTGGGAACTAAAACACTATCAATTTGAAAAAAACCCTGTTTGGGAGGAATATCAATCCATTGCCGATAAAATAGCCCCTAAAACAGTTAAAGTTGTCTATATAGAAAACTTTCCAGGTATAATACCGAATCATGAAAAAAATATTTTTATATTTTATCTAACCCAATTAGATAATAAATGGTATTTATCCATTCTAGATTTTTATACTATGGATTGCAGTGCATAAAATGCGTGGTAATAAAAAATATATCGGCAAAAATTAGACTAAATTCCTATAATACCAAAGATGGAGATGATGAAAATGAAAATAAACCGCACTACCATAAAAATTAAAAACTATTTGATTAGTTTATTTTTAGCAATTTTTTTACCATTCAGTTGTAATGCCTACGAAAATCAATATATAGATACAAAATTCGTCTATGAAGCACAATATGATCGAAATAATGATTATTTTAAATCAAAAGAGTTAGACATGCTTTTTAATCTTAATAATGAAGACTACTACCTACCAGATACTTTTGGTCTTGATGCAGAGTTTTATTATGTTCGACCGATATGTATTAAAGGTAATCTTAAAGATAATTATATTCTTTTATATGATAAAAATGACATTTTAAGAGATGTGCTCCTCGTTGCTAATAAATATGTATATTCTATTGATGTTCGATTAGAAAATAATAAAAATGGAATTTGTTTGGGGACATTTGATAAAGAAAATGATTTTTTTGAGATTGAAAAAATTTATGAAGTCACTAAGGAAATAAAATTAAAACCTTTATCAATTGAAACCAAAATATTGGACTGTCCTATACCTGCTGATTACAATACTGAGGATATTGTAGGAATGGAAGATTACTTCAAATATGGCGTATTACGCAATAGAAAATAATAGTTTTAAAAAAGAATTAGTTTTAAATAGTTTTATAGAAAATCAACATAAAAATCCTGAATAATGATATACCAATTTATTGCGACTAAATGATATATAATTATTCAGGATTTTTTTACTATGGATTGCCGTGCATAATATGCGTGATAATAAAAAAATATTCTGGCAAAAATTGTTAATATTCATAGTAAGTTATCAATTAAAGATCCACCTAAAATAAAGAAGAAATAAATTCACTATTATCTGAAATCAGGTATATACTCTCCATAAATTCTGAAAACCGCACTCATATACTGCACCCGTTATTTTATACGGGCGTTAAGTATGGAGGGAAACATTGTAAAAAATAAACAAGGAATATTGGCAATGAGATTGATAATAGTATGTTTCACCATCCTATTTATGATAGGTTGTAAGCAAATGGCGAATAGCCAACCGATTAATAAAAATAAAAAAGACGATCTTATTACCCAAATTATGCAAGCTCCACTTGCCAGCCCGCCAATTGGTGATAAACATGTTTTATATCCTTTTGCCACACATTGGCAAGATGCAGAAACAGAAAATGAACGTTCTGGGAGTGAAAAAGCTTTTGATGAATTGGCCAGAAATTTATATAAGCAGTCCCAATCAGAACAATCCTATAAGATTACTTTAACCCAAGAAAATTTAAAGCAGATTGTTCAGGATTCCTATGATATCCCATTTAATATCAACGATATTTTAAACCAGAAGATTACAGTTCATGTGGAAAAAATAGCCGGCTTTCCTCAGTTTGATCTGTTTCTACTCACCACTGAGAACCTTGAGTTAGAATGCAACCATTGCGAGTATGGAAGACACCTTATTTTTCAATCCATTATCTCTATCAGCTCTGATCAAATTGTGGATAGATTAGTAGCCACTTACGAATATGGAAATGATCTGGGTAGAAGCTATCGATTTTTCTATTATGATAATGGGAAAATAATTATTAGGGATCTTGGTAGTGATGAGACAGACAGTGATGCTTATGAAAAAAGAACATACCAACTGACACCCCAAGGCAAATTCATCCGCTATTATGATACTAATGGTTCTTTTCAAAATACAGATCTTAATGATACAGAGGAAGGTTTAGTTCAAAACCATACTCGCGAGGGGCTATGGATAGAGATAACAGTCAGTAAATATGCGCCTCTAGGTATCGGTTATATTTATCTCGAATCGGAATACAAAAATGGCCTGCCTGTTGGTATTTGGAAATGTCATCAATTAGAACAACAATATAATGAACTGAATGAACCTATCTTATCCACCCGCAAAAAAGGCAAACTTTTGTACACAGAAACCTATAAAGACGGTGAGCTTGTCGAACGTAAATTTATAAAACCATAGTTAATGGTGAAATAATTACAAAATTTTGCAGAAATAGAAAAATTTATGAAGTCACAAAGGAAATAAAGAGAAAAAACGTAAGGCTATTTTATTTTTATCCTGTTTATTAAGGATTAAAAATATGATTTGTAATCAGCAAACTTTATGGATAATAAAATCATTGAAGTTTATAAAAGAGATTAAAAATGAAGAAATTTATCTTTCCTTGCTGTTTTCTAACCTGATTGTTATTGGTTATTTAAGCGGCAGTATAAAAAAATTTTTCTAGAACATACTTTGCCTTTTACGTTGTAGTTTCCTTACTACCTATAGTAAGAGAGAGAACTACAACTTCAACAAAAGAAACCAGAACAGCTAGAAAAGCTGGAAAGGCTGAAAAGAATACTGATTTTTTCAAAAAGATCAGGAAAACCAGTTTATCCTACTAATAAAGGAGAAGAATGAAAAATAAACTAGAGCAAATCAAATTATTTTTTAAAGATAATTTAATTATAAAAAACGATAACAATGAATTAAGAGATAGTTTAAATATTGAAGATGCAGAAATACTATTTAATATCGGTTTACCAAACTCTACAGAATTAGACTTTAAATTTACAAAAGAAATTAACTATCTAAATAATAAAGAATTGATTTTAGATGATAGTGAAAGCAGAAAGATAATATATAGTATTACAACTAAGCAAGTTTATTTATTTTTTCCTTCAAATAAGAAAAAAACAATATTAAATGTAGGATTATTTCAGTTTCTATTCTCTATTTATTATTATGAATTTTTTTTAAATAATTGGAAAAATGATAAAGAAAATAGATCACATTATTTTAATGATTTTGAACAAAAAATGAATAAATTAAATAATAATTATCAAAGTTTAGATTATTATTGGGAAGCGATTATAGAAGAGTTATCACCTATTTAACAAGGAATTCGATAAGTTTATTATTTCTACAAATAGAACTGATTATTTAAAGAGGCCTTTTTATAAATGGATTTATAGGAAGGTCTATATTTGGTACTTATGGGGGAGCTAATGCTATTACCTGTCAGATACCAAGGGTTTTGATGCCGAACAGGTTGCCAAAGCTTCAAGCCCAAAGTTTTTTGTTGCTGAAGCTACTGCTTATCATGCAGCTCTCGAAAGAGATCCTCAAAGTATCGCTTTACTTTTTATTTGAAAAAAATGAGCATTTTTGCTAACCCTCATTTGAACCCGAAAAAATATTAAATTGATAGATGTATAAGGATGAGCGGTATACTAAAAAAATATAAAATATTGATTTATAATCAAATAGAGACGTATAGATATGAGATGAAGTGAAAAGTTGGCTCCTCCAACTGGACTTGAACCAGTGACATACGGATTAACAGTCCGCCGTTCTACCGACTGAACTATGGAGGAACACTCTACGGTCAGAATATTAACGATCTATAATGATTATGTCAATCGTTAAAACACGAAATAAAACTAACTGCTCAGTGAGTAAACAAATAATACATCGCCTATGCTAAAATAAAGGGCTACGGTAAGAATAGCTAGAGTATGATTTATGAAAAAAAATATTTGTGTATTTTGTGGTGCCAGTGAAGGCAATCGATTGGAATATCGAACAGCTGCCGAGCAACTCGGTAAAATTATAGCAAAACAAAATCGGCGATTAATTTATGGCGGAGGTAATAAAGGGCTGATGGGAATGATTGCGAATGCTGTTTTAGCTCATGGCGGTGAAGTCATCGGCATCATCCCTGAACGTTTAGTTAAAGCCGAAACTGCTCACCATGGCATTACCCGATTAGAGGTGGTCGCCAATATGCATCAACGTAAAGCAAGGCTTGCAGAACTGGCTGACGGTTTTATCGCTATGCCAGGCGGTACCGGCACATTAGAAGAGATTTTTGAGGTTTGGACTGGTATGCAAATTGGTTATCATGAAAAACCGGTGGCATTATTTGATATTGCAAACTTTTGGCAATCTATGTTGAGTTTTTTAAAGCATGCTGTGCAAGAAGGGTTTATTCGGGAAAATTTTTATAACACATTAATTGTTAGTGATAACGCCGAATTTGTGCTGAAACAAATGGACGATTTCGTTCCGAAAGATTTACAACGCTGGGTAAAGAAATAAGTGAATATAAGAAAAACGCCATCATTAGATGGCGTTTTAATCTATGCTTATTAAGCTGTCGTCGCTACAGCTTCTTTTTCTGGCGCTTTAATAGCTGCATAAGCAAGCCCTGCAATAACCGATCCAACAACAATGGATAACAGATAACCACCCACAGGTTTAACGACACCTGGAATTGCTAGAACAAATAATCCACCGTGTGGCGTCATTAATGTTGAACCAAATGCTAATGCCATACCACCAGTGATTGCGCCACCTAGAATACAACATGGAATAACACGTAACGGATCACGCGCAGCGAAAGGAATTGCCCCTTCAGAGATAAAGCAAAAGCCCAAAACTAACGAAACCTTACCGCTTTCTTGCTCTGCTTTAGCAAATTTTTTACGGGCGATTAGCGTAGCTAATCCCATCGCTAATGGAGGTACCATTCCACCCGCCATAACTGCAGCCATAGGTGCATAAACTTGGGAGGAAATCATACCCATACCAAATGCATAAGCAACTTTATTAATTGGTCCCCCCATATCAGTACACATCATACCACCTAGTAATGCACCTAAAATAACTGCATTAGCACCATTCATTGTGCTTAACCATACAGTAATAACTTTCATTAACCATGCGATTGGTGTACCAACGACAAATTGCATGACAATCCCTGTCGCTAATGTTGCCAATAGTGGCACAATTAGAATCGGTTTTAAGGCTTCCACACTTTTTGGTAATGGTAAATATCTAGTGACCGCTAATGCGACATAACCCGCAAAATAGCCAATAATAATACCACCTAAAAATCCAGCTCCAGTTGAAACAGCAAGTAAACCACCAACAAGACCAGGCGTAAGCCCTGGTCTATCCGCAATTGAATAAGCAATATAACCAGCCAGTAATGGAACCATTAATGAGAATGCTAAATCACCAATTTGTTTTAAATGAGGTTCACCAACTAGCTCTTTTACAAGAGTTTGTTTAACAACTTCTACACCATTTTCCATAACAGTTACTGTTTTTAATACTTCTTGGAATTGACCAAAAGCAAAGGAAAGTGCGATGATCAATCCACCGGCAACCACCATTGGTAACATATAAGAAACACCAGTTAGAAGATGTTTATAAAAACTTTTCTTCTCATTGCTTGATTTAGCCGATGCTGAAGTTGATGAAGGTTGATAAACCGTTGCCTCTTCGAATGCTTTATCAAACTCTTGCGCAGTCTTTTTGAGCGCTGGGCCAGTTTTTGTTCGATACAATTTTTTACCCGCAAATTTACTTAAATCTACATCGATATCGCAAGCAGCAATCACAATATCTGCTGAGGCGACTTCTTCTGGCGTGAGTTCGTTACCAACTCCGACTGATCCACGCGTTTCAACTTTACACCACCAACCACGTTTTTTGGCTTCTTCTTCAATCGCTTCGGCAGCCATAAAAGTATGTGCCACTCCAGTTGGACACGCTGTTACTGCAACAATACGTTTTACAGCCGTATTAGTGGTAGGAGCTGAAACACGTTGAGCTGATTGTTCAAAAACAACCGCTTTACTTTGTGCTTCTGTTAGAATTTGTTTTGGGTTGGCGAATAACGCATTAATATCTTCTACCACATAAACTTTTTTACCGATAACGGATTTATCACTAATTTCACCAGTCCCGATAGCAATAATCGCATCAGCAGAATCTGAATTATCGGTTACGTTAAAATTCAACGAATTGGCAGCCAATGCGAGTTCCGCTCTGGCTAAACGTCCATTTACAGGACCTGTATTATTACCTTCAACAATATAAATATTCATGCTAACTCCTAACCAGCATTTATTTCAATTTTGCCTAGCATATCAGTTACAGCTTGGCGATCCGAAATCCCCACACCCGCTTGTCCAACAGACAAAGCAGCAACACTTGATGCAAATACCAGGGTATCTTTAATCGATTGATTTGTTATTAATCCATACATGATTCCAGCAACCATTGAGTCACCAGCACCGACCGTACTCACTACTTGACATTTTGGTGGTTTAGCCAACCATGCTTCATGTTGAGTCACCCACAAAGCGCCTTTACTTCCTAGTGAAATCACAACATTTTCAACGCCACCTTTTACTAATTCCATCGCCGCTGTTTTAATTTCATCTAATGTCGTTAATTTACGTCCGACCCACATTTCAAGCTCTTTATCATTTGGTTTGATTAACCATGGCTTAGCTTTCAATCCAGCGACTAACGCATCTCGGCTACTGTCAAACACCACTTTTGGGCAGATCTGTTTAACTCGCTCCATCCATTGTGTAAATTTATCAAGTGATACGCCGGCAGGTAAACTGCCACTTATCGCGACCATATCGATATCTTTTAACCATTCAAGAGAACTTGTCACAAAACGTTGCCAATCATGCTCAGTAATTGTAAAACCTGAAAAGTTTAGATCCGTCACTTCGCTATTTTCTTCAGTCAATTTGACATTAATACGTGTACGACCTTCTACAGTTTGGAATTTGTCGACTACATTTAATGAATTAAATAATAGATTAAAACCATCTCGGTTTTCTTGACCTAAAAAACCACCAACAGTTAATTTTATATCTAGATCAGACAATACTTTAGCAACATTAATCCCTTTGCCTGCGGCAAGTAAAGCATTCGTTTGAACTAAATTTACATCACCCAACTCGACTTTTGGACAAAATCCTAATAAATCATAAGCAGGATTTAAGGTGATTGTTGCAACACGATAATTCATTATTCTGTTCCCTCACCAAGTCCGCTTTCAATTGCTTTACCGATAGCATCAAGTGCTTGCTCAGCATCATCACCGACCGCAGTAAATTGCAAACGGCTGCCTTTTTTGGCTCCAAGTGCAACGATTTTCATTAAGCTGGTAGCACTTACTGGCTCCCCTTTTCCATCAAGATTCGCAACAGTTACTTTGCTATTAAACTCTTTAACCAATTTAACTAATACTGAAGATGGACGAGTATGTAAACCATTTTCGTTAGGCACGATAAATTCACGAGTTAAAGCTTGGCTTGAATCCGATGCTAATAGCGCTGCTGAGTTAGCTTGTTCAGTTTGAGAATTATCGATAGTTGAAGGCAAGTCATCTGTCATCAGTAAATTGATTAATTTATCCGCGCTTGCCGATAACATTAAATCTAACTTTTCATAAAATGCTAAACGTGCAATACGATCAATAACCTCAGACATTGAATTATCAACAACCGACATCGTGATAAGTAATTTTACCGGTTTATTATCTTCATTTACGTTGCTTATTGTACGACTAATCACAATCGCATTTTTTAGATTGCCTTCTTTGCTATCGTTCAACCAAACCCCACTACCTAGATAAGTTGGTTTATTATCCAGCACATGAGTGATAAAAGCCGTATTTACAGCATTTTGTTGTTTTAAGCGTGATGCATTTAACGCTTGTAAAGTGGCTAAACTATCAGCATTGATATCCAATAAAAGTGATGATTCATTCATTGAAAATTGGCTGTCTTCTTGTTCTGTTTTTCCGGTTAAAATAGCAAGTGCTTCATCTGCTGTTTTAATATTTTTGATTCGTTCCTCAACACCGTCAGCACCTAAAACATGCGTCAATTGACGAAGTAACTCTAAATGCTCGTCAGAACTAGCGGCGATACCAATAGCGACATAAGCTTTTTCACCATCATCACCCCATTCAACACCTTCAGGAAAACAAAAAACTTGAACACCCGTCTTTTTAACTAAATGACGAGTGGTGGTAGTGCCATGTGGAATAGCAAGGCCAATACCCAGATAAGTGGCAGCTTGCGCTTCACGTTCAAGCATTCCATTTACATATCCTTCTTCGACAAAACCGGCACTAGTTAATGCTGCCGCTACTTTTTTTATCGCTTCTGTTTTATTAGTAGCGTGTTCATTTAAATGTATATCTTCTTTAACTAAATGAAACATAGAATAAATACCTCTGGGTTAAAAATATTGGGTCGACTAAAATGACTCATCTATAAATCCATTTAATGATTTTTATTGAATCGTTTCAGCAATAATGAATAAATTAAAATTATTTATCCAATAAATTATAACTATCAATAACAAATATGTGATCGAGATCTAATTTTTTGATCTTAATTTATTTATTATAAATGCAAAATAGATTTTAGACATTTTTTGTTATTTAGTTACATCATTTTGCTACCTTTAGTGTAAGGTATTTTTCATTAATTTCTAAGTCAAGTATTTCAGCCTTCATAAAACGTTAAACATGTCCAAGCAATAATATTATAGCGTTTTTAATAATACATCATGCAACAACCTAGCCAGTGACAAGCTTCCAAGTTTTTTTATTTTTCGTATTTACTCATACGTTGACGGCTCAAACTGCCACGGTAAATTAATTGTCTTGGGATCATAGTAGTACCTGATTGATAACTTTGCTGATTCAAACAATTTTGGAGTAATGTGATAGTCAACTCCACTATTTCTTTATGATCCTGAGAAAGTGAAATCACTTTACAGGGCAAAAAATCGAGTAATTCATTATCGCCAAACGTTGCAATAGTTAATGATTCAGGTAAATGACCAAATTTTCTTAATATGGCATCAATTGTACCTTGAAGAAGTGAAAATGAAGTTGCAAAAATACCATTTGGTAATTCATGATTGCTTAACCAATGACTAAAAGCCGTATCAGCATCTTGTCGGCTATAATTATTAGCATATAAAAAATCAACACCGTTACAATTTTTTAATGTTACTGCGTTGAACCCTTCAAGACGATGCTGACTTACCGATAAATTAGGTAGAGCACCAATATAAATGACTTTGCCTTGAACAAAATGATTAAATGTTTGGGCAAGTGCTTTCGCATCTTGTTTATCTGCACCAACAATATTTCTAAATTTTTTACTCGATAATGTTCTGTCTAATGCAAATAGAGGAATCTTAAAATTTTCCCAATCATCATAAAACGCATAGTCTGAATCCGTAACAAAAGACGATGACAGAATTAAAGCGTCCACCCTTCTTTGTTTTAAATGTGCAATGCATTCTTTTTCAATTTCTGGATTATCGTCAGAACAGGATAAAAGTAGTTGGTATCCTTCTTTTCTGACGAGTTGCTCTAAATAACTGGCAATGCGGGTATAACTACTGTTTTCTAAATCAGGGATAATAATACCAATAGTTCTTGTTTTACCTGCTCGAAGTCCTGCAGCAACAGCATTAGGCTGATATTTGTGCTTTATAACAATTGCCATCACTTTAGCAATAGTTTGATCACTTATTCGATATTTTTTCGCTTTTCCGTTTATTACGTAGCTTGCAGTCGTTCTTGACACACCAGCTAAAAGTGCAATTTCCTCTAACTTCATCACTGTTATCTCGGCAAATGGCGTGTCTTTTTTTTAGCATGGAAAGAAGGAATTAGCAAATATAAATTTGCTTTAACTTGTTTATTATTTGCAATATTTTACGCTTAAATAACATACGACAATCTACATTAATAATATACAGCGATATGTTGTCCTTGGATGGTTTCAATGCTAACCGGCGTATCAAAAATATCTTCTAAAATAGCTGAATTCATAATCTGTGTTGGAGTTCCTTGATAGACCAGTTCCCCATTTTTCATCGCTAAAATATAGTCTGAATAGACTGATGCAAAATTGATATCGTGAATAACAATAACAATGGTTTTACCAAGTTCATTCGCTGCACGTCGTAACTGTTTCATCATGGTCACAGCATGCTTCATATCCAAATTATTTAACGGTTCATCAAGTAACACATATTCAGTATTTTGACAAAGCACCATCGCGACATATGCTCGTTGTCGCTGTCCGCCAGATAACTCATCTAAAAAACGATCTTTAAACTCAGTTAAATTTAAAAAATCCAATGCTCGATGAATATGCTGATAATCATCAGGATTTAAACGCCCTTTTGTATGAGGATAACGCCCGAATCCGACCAGTTCAAATACGGTAAGCCTACTGGTAAAGCGATTTTCTTGTCTTAATACGGAAAGATGAGTAGCTAATTTATCACTCGGCGTTTCAAACACATCCATGTCTTGAATTTTAACGTTTCCTTCATCAGCGTTCAAAAGTCGACTTATAATCGAAAGTAAAGTTGATTTTCCAGCGCCATTAGGTCCAATGATTGCCGTTACTCCTCCTTGTGGAATAGTGGCGGTAACATTTTTTAAAACCGAAAGGGTTTGATATTTTTTATTAATATTATCAATTTGTATCACATCGGTACCTTTTTCAATAATAAGAAGATAAACAAACAACCACCAATAAACTCTATGACGACCGTAATGGCGCCAACCATATTCAAAACATGCTCTAAAAACATTTGACCACCCACCAGAAAAATCACGCCAAGTAAAAAGGCCGTGGGAAGTAAAAATCGATGTTGGCTTGAGCGACTTATGCTATAAGCTAAATTTGCTATCAGTAGACCAAAGAAGGTAAACGGCCCCACCAATGCGGTTGAAATTGCAACTAATATCGAGACTAAAAGTAAAATAATTGTCACGCTTTGATGATAATTAACGCCCAGATTAATAGCGTTATCACGTCCTAAAGCCAAAACATCAAATTGAAAACGCATTCTCCATAAAAATAGTCCGATACATATTGCAATAATGAATGAAAAAATAATTAAGATGGGATCAGCCCGAGTGAACGTAGCAAAAATTCGACTTTGCAGAACAGCAAATTCAGTTGGTGTCATTAACCGTTGTAATAAGTTTGCAAAACTGCGGAAAAGTGTGCCCAGAATAATCCCAATTAATAATACTAAATGAAGATTTTGCTTAAATTTTGTGAATAAACCTTTATATAACAATAGAGAAAATAAGATCAGTAAAAGCGATTCAACGATAAATTTGCCCATAATACCGATGTAAGGAATACCTTGCACATCGATAAAGAAAATGACAATTGTTTGAATTAAGACAAATAAAGATTCAAACCCCATTATCGACGGCGTTAATATGCGATTATGGGTCACCGTTTGAAAAAGGAGTGTGGATGTTGCAGCCGAAAAAGCAACTAATATCATCGTCAACACTATCCACATACGATGAGTCAAAATATACCTAATATTCCCTTTTAGATTAAAGGTCATAAAAAAGATGATACAAATAAGCGCTATACTCAATAATAGCCAAACTCTTTTTTGACTGGAAAGATAGTGTTTTGAACTAACTAGCATGTTTTTTTCGACTTAATAATATTAAAAAGATTACGGCACCGACAATACCAAGAATTACACTGACAGGGATTTCAAATGGATAGCGAATTAAACGTCCAATAATATCGCAAATTAATACCAATCCCCCACCAAATAAACAGACCCAAGGAATGGTTTTACGCACATTATCACCGAATAACAAGCTGACAATGTTGGGGACGATTAATCCTAAAAACGGTAATACACCAACCACCACAACAACAATACCGCCAATCAATGCTATGACAATTAGTCCAATTATCATGACTCGACGATAATTAAGTCCCACATTAACCGAAAAATCTCGACCTAACCCCACGACTGTAAACTGATCTGCACTCCAGCATGCTACCAATGTCAAACCACAAACTAGCCACAATAGTTCATAACGACCTTGTAAAATCCCAGAAAAATCACCTGATTGCCATCCATAAAGCGATTGCAATAGATCATAATACATGGCAAAAAATGTGGTTACAGCACTGATTATCGCGCCTAGCATAATCCCAATAAGTGGAACCATTAGTGCTGATTTGAGAACAATTTTATGGGATATTATCATAAAAAGAATCGTACCCATCATCGCAAATAAACTTGCAACCACCATTTTGATCATGACACTTTGTTCGGGCGCGAATACCATCATGATGAGTAAACCAAGACTGGCTGATTGGGTGGTGCCAACAAGGGTAGGCTCCACAAAGCGGTTTTGTGTTAATAACTGCATCACTAAGCCAGCGACACTCATTGCACTACCGGCTAACAATAACGCTAACGTTCTTGGCAAACGACTGACAAAAAAGATCTGCTGCATATTTGTATTGGTGAAAAGTTCATGTAAATTGACATGCCCTGCACCAATAAACAAACTTATTGCAGTCAAAATTAATAAAATAATGATGCCTGCAATAAAATATAACGACAACTTCATGTTTTTTTATTGATTAGTCGATGATTCTTGTAGTGCTTCTGCTATTTGATCCATTAAACGACTATACGTTTGAATCCCGCCTGCGATATACATCGATGTTGAATCAAGATAAACAATATGATTGTGCTGCCATGCTGCCGTTTTTTGAATTAATTCATTATTTAATACTTGTTGTGCTGATTGAGCTTCTTTATTACCAATGGCATTATCTCTATCTAACACAAATATCCATTCGGGATTAGTACTTAAAATGAATTCAGAAGTAACACTATTCCCATGACGACCGGCTTCTTGAAAAGTGGTTGCTGGTTGGAAACCTAACACATCAAAAACAAATCCAAAACGTGATTTAGGGCCATATGCAGACATTTTTCCACCATTAATCATAATCACTAATGCCGAACCGGCTGTACTGGTTTTCGATTTTAGTTGGTCAATTTTTTGATTAAAGTCTTCAATCAATTTAGATGCTTCTTTCTCTTTTTCAAAAATCCCACCTAATTGACGAGTTCGCTCCGTTAAACTTGCTAAGAAGTTATTGGAATCAATATCTAAGGAGATTGTTTTTGCTAATTTTTCCAATTTTGGATAGGCATCTGTTGCTCGTCCACCTGCTATAATTAAGTCAGGATTGATAGAGCTAAGTACTTCGTAATTTGGCTCAAACAAAGTCCCAATGTTAGTATAGGACTTATCACTATATTTAGATAAGAAATCAGGTAAATGGACATTTGATTGTGGTACAGCTGAGACTGGAATATTCAATGCATCAATAATATCAAGAGTTGCAATGTTAAAAACAGCTACTTTTTTGGGAACCGACCCAAAAAATGCTTCGCCTTGAGCGTGTTTAATTACCAGAACAATTTTCTTAGTATCGGAATAATCTGGTTTTTGGTTATTCTTATTATTATCACACCCAACAACTAACAGCAATACAGCAAACAGCACTGTAATTTTAACTTTGATAAATGAATACATATGAACTCCTAATTATTGTTCAGATAAAAACAACACAAATATAAATAATTCTCATTTGCATTAAATTGTATCTAAAAACAACTCAGTGTTCAATAAACTTTAAAGAATATCTAAAGTCAGTGTTAAATGATTAGAAAACGTTTCTTTACATAGCGTTATGTCAAAATTTTATAGATTAATTAGCCAATATCACTGTCATTTTTATTTGAAAACTCTTTTAACTTTCTGGTTAAAGTATTACGCCCCCACCCTAATAAATTTGCTGCTTCTTGTTTATGTCCTCGGGTAAAATTAAGTGCGCAATTTAATAAAATACGCTCTACTTCTGTCACTGCCTCAGTTAAAATGCCCGATTTTCCTGCGACAAGCGATTGTTTAGCCCATTGTTCCAGTAAAAATTGCCAATCCATTGCAACTTGAGAGTCGTTTAATGTCAAACTTATATCATTACGACCAACCGAAATTTTAGGCATCGGAAATTGTAATAGCTCTGGTGGTAGATCTTGCACTAAAATTTCTTTACTAGAAGACATGACTGTCACCCAACGACAGGTATTTTCAAGCTGTCTTACATTGCCCGGCCAATTAAATTTACATAGAACACTCATCGCTTCGGGACTAAAAACTTTACTTTCAACGCCTAACTCTTTAGCCGTGGTATATAAAAAATGCTCTGCAAGTTTCGGAATATCTTGAGCACGATCACGTAAAGGAGGCAATAAAATACGGATTACATTTAAGCGATGAAACAAATCATCCCGAAATTTGCCTTCACGCACTCTTGCTTCTAAATCTTGATGCGTTGCGGCAATAATTCTGACATCAACTTTTACGGGGGAATAACCACCAATACGATAAAATTGTCCATCGGCAAGGACTCGAAGTAACCGTGTTTGAACATCAAGAGGCATATCACCAATTTCATCTAAAAATAAGGTTCCACCATTAGCCTGTTCAAATCGTCCGTGCCTGATTTGTGCAGCCCCAGTAAACGCTCCTTTTTCGTGTCCAAAAAGTTCAGATTCAATCAGATCTTTGGGAATCGCTGCCATATTAAGTGCGATAAAAGGTGAATGTGATCGAGGGCTATGAGTATGCAACGCTTTTGCGACTAACTCTTTACCTGTACCTGATTCACCATTAATCAGCACACTAATAGAAGATTTTGATAAGCGTCCAATAATCCGAAATACCTCTTGCATTGAAGGTGCTTCACCTATTATGCCTGTTGATGCTTTTGCCGTAACATGAGTACGTTGATAATTTGGTACTTGTAAATGTTGAGACTGTGCAATAGCACGTTCAACAAGTTGGATCATTTCATCCACATCAAAGGGTTTGGGAATATAATCAAAAGCGCCTTTTTGGTAAGCATTGACAGCAGCATCAAGATCAGAATGCGCTGTCATGATAATGACAGGCAAATGGGGGAATTGTGCTTTGATATAATTAAGTAATGATAGACCATCGATGCCAGGCATTTTAATATCAGAAATTAGTACAGCTGGTTTGGGTAGTTGATTAGTCAAAGCTTCGATCACATCTTGACCGTTTGCAAAACTAATACAATTAAAATGCGCATTGGTAAGTGCTTTTTCTAATACCCAACGAATTGAACTATCATCATCAACAACCCAAACATTCATTTTAAATTACCTCATTGTTTGATTGGCAAATAGACAGAAAATTCAGTGTGTCCAGGCCAACTATTAAATTCAATTTTACCATGATGTTGATCAACAATATTATGTGCAATAGAAAGACCGATTCCTGTCCCACCTTCATAACCGCTTACCATAGGATAAAAAAGTGTATCTTGAATATGAACAGGTACCCCCGGTCCATTATCTTCAATATCAATACGTGCACATAGTCGATAACGTTGTCCATGCAATGTAATTTGAAAGGCAGTTCTCGTTCTGATTGTTATCGTACCTGTTTTCGTACCAATAGCCTGTAAAGCATTTCGCACAATATTTAAAATAACTTGTTCGATCTGCTCTGAATCATGGATAAATTCTGGCAAACTTGGATCATAATCCCGTAAAATAGTCACATTTAATGGTTTTTCGATGCATAATAACGCATAGGTTCGCTCAATCGCTTGATGAATATTTTGTACTTTTTGGTGCAAGCGTTGCTGTGGTCCCAATAACCTATCTACTAGATTTCTTAATCTATCTGCTTGTTCAATAATAATCTGCGTATAATCTTGCAACTCATTTTTTGGTAATTCTCGTGATAATAATTGTGCAGCACCTCGAAGCCCACCTAATGGGTTTTTAATTTCATGTGCTAGCCCTCGCACAAGTTCACGAGCAGCACTTTGTTGAGCTTGTTGTAACTGTTCTTGGCTTAACCGTTTATGATTATTTAAAGGCGCCATTTCAATTAAGATCTGTTCATTACTTAAGGGTTGTGCCGTTAACGATAAGATATGCAATTCATTATTCACCACCAAATTCACTTCAGTATCCGTAAAACCTTGATTTTTGGATAATGAACTTTGCATTAACTCGAAATCTAAAGAATGGTAACTCAATAAATCAGGAAGATAACTATCTAATAACTTTTTGGGACTTTGTGCTAATAGCTGTTGGGCAGCGGTATTGGCGTAAACAATATTGAGATTTTTATCAAGTAATAAAATACTTGTAATCATCGAGTTGAGAACAAGATCAGCATCAGATTCACTATCAAATGTCATCGTCGGTATTCCGTCCTCATTAAAATCCACCGCTTTAGACGGTGGATTAACTGTTTAAATTTTAGATAAATTTATAAACTATAGTAAAGTTCAAATTCAACTGGATGTGGTGTCATACGTACACGATCAACATCTTGACGTTTTAAATCAATATACGCATCAATCGTATCATTAGTGAAGACATTACCACGCGTTAAGAAGTCACGATCAGCATCTAATGCATTAAGCGCTTCTTCAAGTGAACCCGCCACTTGTGGAATTAATTTAGATTCTTCCGGTGGTAAATCATATAAGTTTTTATCCATTGCATCGCCAGGATGAATTTTGTTAATAATACCATCTAAACCAGCCATTAACTGCGCGGCAAATGATAAATATGGATTACCTGCTGGATCAGGGAAACGAACTTCAATACGGCGTGCTTTCGGGCTAGTTACAACCGGAATACGAATTGAAGCAGAACGGTTACGAGCAGAATACGCAAGCATAACAGGCGCTTCATAACCCGGTACTAAACGTTTATATGAGTTTGTTGCAGGGTTAGTAAATGCATTGATAGCTTTAGCATGTTTAATAATACCGCCAATATAGAATAATGCCATTTCAGAAAGCCCAGCATATTTATCACCGGCAAATAAGTTAACTCCATCTTTAGCTAAAGATTGATGGCAGTGCATGCCTGAACCATTATCGCCAAACATCGGTTTCGGCATAAATGTCGCTGTTTTACCATAAATATGCGCTACATTTTGCACAACATATTTATAAATTTGAACTTCATCCGCTTTTTTAGTTAATGTATTGAAACGACAAGCTATTTCATTTTGTCCTGCAGTTGCCACTTCATGGTGATGAGCTTCAACCACTAAACCAAGTTGTTCCATAATTAAACACATCTCTGAGCGGATATCTTGCGATGAATCAACCGGAGGAAGTGGGAAGTAACCGCCTTTTACGCCTGGGCGATGACCTTTGTTACCTTCTTCATATTTTGTGCCTGAATTCCAAGCGGCTTCAATATCATCAATATGAACAAAACTACCTGACATCGGTGAACCAAAACGAACATCATCAAATAAAAAGAATTCGGGTTCAGGTCCAAAAATAACGGTATCAGCAATGCCTGAAGATTTTAAAAACTCTTCAGCACGTTTTGCGATTGAACGAGGATCACGATCATAACCTTGTAATGTTGCAGGTTCGAGTACATCACAACGGAGATTTAATGTTACATCTTCAAAAAATGGATCAATAACGGCACTTGAAGCATCAGGCATTAATACCATATCCGATTCATTAATCCCTTTCCAACCAGCAATTGATGAACCGTCAAACATTTTACCGTCTTCAAAAAAGTCAGCATCAATTTGACTAACGGGTATCGTAACGTGTTGCTCTTTACCTTTGGTATCAGTAAAACGCAAATCGACAAATTTAACATCATTTTCTTTAATTAGTGTTAATACTTTTTGTATAGACATGTATCTTCTCCGTTGAGGACAAATAATTGTTCAGTTCGTAAGGCATTCTTGCCAAGTTATTTTCTTTAATGCAAATATGATGCCAAGTTTTAAGTCACGTTATTCTAGTGAATTTACGGGTTAAATAGTAACACAAATAGCATTGATGCACCAAAATAATGCATAAAAACACTTAAAATGCACCAATAAAAGGCGTTGCATATTTATTTTGCTAAAAAGAAGTCGTTCACGCATTCAATCATCCTTGTAATAATTAAAATCTCAATAAGAATCTTCTCAATTTAACGCTCGATAATTAGGGGAACACAAGATTTTCTTATAGGTACTGTATTTCAGTGCATAATATCGCTATAATCTCTTCTTATATTGAAAAACTAGGTAATTATAAAAGTATGGACTTTATTACACTCGAAATTATACCTTTTGTTAAAAATCATATTTTACTTTCTTTAGGTTGGATTGTACTTTTTATTGCAATAATTGTATTAACCATCAAAAGTAAGTTATCAAAAGTTAAAATCATTAATAATGCTCAAGCAATCAATCTGATTAATAAACAAAATGCTAAAATCATTGATTTGCGATCAGCTGATAGTTTCAAAAAGGGGCATATTACCGATTCCCTGAATATACTCCCCATTGATATCAAAAATACGAGTGCAAATTCTATCGAAAAACATAAAGAAAATTTTGTTATCTTGATTGATGATAATGGTCTGTCATCAGTCGGCATCGGTGAAATACTTGTTAAACAAGGTTTCTTGAATGTTTTTGCATTAAAAGATGGCATTGCAGGATGGAATGGCGAAAATTTACCATTAGTTAGAAAATAAAACTATATTTAAAATAAGGTTAGATCATGACAGAACAAAACAATACACAACAACCAGAAACACAATTTGCAATTCAACGTATTTATACAAAAGATGTTTCATTTGAAACCAATAATGTACCCGAAGTTTTTACCAAACAATTTCAACCTGCCATGAATGTTGAATTGAATTCATCATCTCAATCCTTAAATGATGATGTTTATGAAGTCGCATTACGCATTACAGTAACAATGAAATCACAAGACGAAGTTGCCTATATTTGTGAAGTTACGCAAGCAGGTATTTTTTCACTTGTTGGATTCAATGACGCACAGTTACAACACTGTTTAGGTGCTTACTGTCCGAATATTTTATTCCCGTATGCACGAGAAACAATTTCTAACTTAGTCATTAAAGGTTCTTTCCCACCAGTTAATTTAGAACCGGTTAACTTTGACGTGTTATTTATGAACTATCTTCAACAGCAACAACAATCAGTTGAAGAAGAATCAACAGAAACATTACAATAATCATTGTGATTTAATCTAGAACGATAAATCTAACGGTTAATTATGGAAAAACATGCTGTTGTCACAGTAATCGGTGCAGGTTCTTACGGAACCTCTTTAGCTATTTTACTTGCACGTAATGGTCATCAAACATTATTGTGGGGACATAATTCACACAAAATGATGGCTTTACAGCATGACAGGCAAAATAAACAATTTTTGCCTGATATTCCTTTTCCTGAATTACTGCACATTGAAAGTGATCTGCAAACAGCTGTTTCAGCGTCACCAATCTTACTCATAGTGGTACCTAGCCATGCTTTTGGTACTATTTTAAAGCAAATAAAACCCTATTTACGCAAAGATAGTAAAATTGTTTGGGCAACCAAAGGACTTGAGGTCAATACCGGACGTTTATTGCAAGATGTCGCCAGAGAAATTTTAGGCAATCAAATCCCCCTAGCTGTCATTTCAGGCCCTACTTTTGCTAAAGAAGTTGCCTCAGGTTTGCCAACGGCGGTAACAGTTGCTTCAACGGATGATGATTTTTTAACTGAGTTACAAAATTTATTTCATTGTAGTAAAAGTTTTCGGGTCTATAGCAGTAAAGATTTTATTGGGGTGCAACTTGGCGGCGCCATTAAAAATGTGATTGCGATAGGAGCAGGATTGTCTGATGGGCTGGGTTTTGGTGCGAATGCAAGAACAGCGTTAATCACACGTGGACTGGCTGAAATGATGCGATTGGGCGAAGCGCTTGGTGCAGATCCTGCAACGTTTATGGGCATGGCTGGACTTGGTGATCTTGTATTAACCTGTACGGATAATCAATCACGAAATCGACGTTTCGGTATTTTGCTGGGACAAAATAAATCTATTCAAGAAGCACAAGATATTATCGCACAAGTTGTCGAAGGATTTAAAAATACTAAAGAAGTTTGGACACTTGCAAAACAATATCATGTGGATATGCCAATCACTGAACAAATTTATAAAGTACTATACGAGCATAAAGATCCTAAACAAGCGGCAATGACCTTACTCGGACGATCACAGAAAGAAGAACTAAAAAGTTAATTTTTAATACCGTTATATCATCACTTTGTATTAACGCTATTAAATAACGTTGTAATTAAAATGAGCTATTCTTTCTAATCTTTAGGTTATATAGTTGTTCCAATACCCTTTTCTTTTGCTTTTAGATAAATATCATATCCAACATAAACATCGAGAACGGCTGTTCCCACCGTTTTAAATAATGTGATTTGCTCATCGTTTTGGCGACATTTTTGCGAATCAGTAACTAATTCACCCAACTCAAAAAAATCATTTTTTGATACACGTTTCTGGTTAATTGGATCAATAATATCCCCTGCTTCGGCAAAAACGCCCTCTTTAGTATCAAGTACACGAATGTCCGCTTTTTCAACAATATTACCTGGTATTTCATGCATTTCAGGGGTATATGCACCCACACCATTAATATGAGTACCAGGCTTAACGATATCACCATTAAATGTGACCACTTTAGATGTTGTCACTGAGGTGATTATATCTGCTTGACCAATGTCTTCATCAAAATTTTGCGAAAAATAGAAATTGGCTGAAAAATGTGAAAAGTGTTTTTTCATCGCTTCCGTAAATTGTTTCGCTTTTTGTTCATCGATATCGTAAATAGCTACATCAGTCAGATCCCGAACGGTTAACATGGCTTCTAATTGTGATACTGCCTGACCTCCTGTTCCAATTAATACTGCTCGTCGAGCATTTTTTCTTGCTAAAAGATCGGTTGCCGCACCTTGTACCGCCCCTGTACGAAGTTGAGTTACAAAAGTACCATCTAAAATGGCACAAACTTCCCCAGTTAAAGGATCTAACATCATCACTTGCGCTGGTACGGAGGGTTTACCCAATTTAGGATTATCCGGAAATACAGACACAATTTTAATGCCAACAATATCCTTACCTTTTATATGCGCGGGCATAAATAAACTTTGCCCTTTCTGCATATCAAAATTGATACGTAAAGGCACTTCACTATCTCCTTGGGTATAGATTTTTAAAGCTTGTTTATCTGCCTCAATGGCATCTTTCATACTATAAACATGTTGAATATCATTTGCGGATAAAATTAACATTTTCACTCCAGACCTTTTTTTATGATTTATTTTACGTTTTTTATAGGCATTGTCTAACTTTTAGATAACTAACCAAAGAAAATCATTAATCATGTTCAGATTATTCATAATAAATTCAAAATAAACAACATATCTTGTGTATTTCCTCTATTTTCACTATTATGACAAGGTGCAATTTTGCACGGAAATTGAGAATTAAGATGTTATTCAATATATTAAGGGTTATTTTAAAGTTTCTTTTTCATGTCAAAATTTATGGTAACCTAAAAAACTTAAAGCAAGAAAGATTGCTTATCACTCCTAACCATGTTTCCTTTCTTGATGGTCTTCTAATCGGTGTTTTCTTACCTGTTAGACCCGTGTTTGCCATTTATTCAGGTTATATTGATCACTGGTTAGTTCGTTTAGCAAAACGGTACGTGGATTTTGTGCCGATGGATCCTATTAATCCTATGGCGATTAAACGCTTAGTACGCGAAATTGAAAAAGGACGTCCGATAGTCATATTCCCTGAAGGAAGAATCACCGTAACAGGGTCATTAATGAAAATTTATGATGGAGCGGCTTTTGTAGCGGCTCGATCGAAAGCAACGATTGTACCAGTCTGGATTGAAGGAGCAGAGTTCACATTAACTAGCCGCCTAAAAGGACTGTTTAAACGTCGCTTATTTCCTAAAATAACGATTCATGTACTTGAACCGACCACAATTCCAATGCCAAATGTGCCTAAAGCAAAAGACAAACGCTATATAGCGGGTGAAAAATTGCATCAAATCATGATGAATGCTCGTCTAGCAAGCCGTCCTAAATTAACACTATTTGAAGCATTACTTGAAGCACAAGTTCGCTACGGGACAAAATCAAGAACAGTACAAGACCCGACAACGTCCGAATTATCTTATCGTAATTTACTTAAGCAAATTATTGGTGTAAGTTGCATTATCGAAAAAATTACCGAAAAAAAAGAACGAGTGGGTGTTTTACTCCCCAATGCCACAATCACCGTTGCGACTATTTTCGGTTTATTAGTGAAAAACCGAGTACCTGCCATGCTTAATCATACTGCTGGTACAAAGGGATTAACCTGTGCAATTACTGCCGCCGAAATTAAATCCATTGTCACGTCGCGTAAATTTATTCAAAAAGGTAAACTCGATTATCTCTTAGATGAGATCAAAGGCATTAAGTGGTATTTTCTGGAAGATTTACGCAGTAGTTTGACTTTAAAAGATAAGCTCTATGTGGCAGTGAATCAATATATTCCACGTTTTGTTGAATGTAATCAAACGAGTGATGATGAAGCACTTGTTCTTTTTACATCAGGCTCTGAGGGTAACCCTAAAGGGGTTGTGCATACGCATGGTAGTCTACTTGCTAATGTTGAACAAATTCGATCGATCATTGATCCTACTCCAGCCGATCGATTTATGTCTGCGTTACCGTTGTTCCATGCTTTTGGTATCACAGCTGGTTTATTTTTACCGCTTTTTTCAGGTAGTCGTACATTTTTATATCCAAACCCATTACACTATCGAATGGTACCAGAAATTATTTATGACCAAAATTGTACCGTTCTATTTGGTACACCAACTTTTTTAGCTAACTATGCTCGCTATGCCCACCCATTTGATTTTATGCGTTTACGCTATGTGGTAGCTGGCGCTGAAAAATTATCAGAACCAGTACGAGAACTATGGAAAGATAAATATGGCATTCGTATTTTAGAAGGTTATGGCGTCACCGAATGTGCACCGGTCGTTGCCCTCAATGTACCTATGGCATTTAAAAATGGCACAGTTGGTCGTTTATTGCCGGGGATGACTTCACGGTTAATTCATATACCTGGCATTAGTGAGGGAGGAGAGTTACAAGTTAAAGGGCCAAACGTGATGAAAGGTTATTTGCGCGTTGAAAATCCAGGCACCCTTGAACCACCTGTCGCCATAGATGAAAACGGTGAAGCTGAACAGGGTTGGTACGATACTGGTGATATCGTTTCAATTGATGATGAAGGTTTTATCACCATTAAAGGACGACTAAAACGATTTGCCAAAATAGCAGGTGAAATGGTCTCTTTAGAGAGTGTAGAGGCACTCGCTAAAAAAGTGGATCCCGATGCAATGCATGGTGCAACAGTAAAAGCTGATGCAGCAAAAGGGGAAGCAATTGTACTTTTCACAACTTCAACCAAGTTAGATCGTGAACAACTAAGTCAAACAGCACAAGAACTTGGTATTCCTGCTTTAGCCGTTCCTCGTGATATTCGAGTTGTTAAAGAACTTCCACTTCTTGGAACAGGAAAAATAGATTTTATCACACTTCGAAAAATGGCTGACGAATAGCATAAGGATATCACATGAACCACAATTCACTATTAAGCAAAGGCATGGTGGCAACCATGCTGGCGCAATTCTTTTCGGCATTTGCAGATAATGCAATATTCTTTGCTATTCTTGCCTATATCAGAAAACTTCAGTACCCAGAATGGAGTGAGTCAGCACTACAAATCGGTTTTGTGATTCCTTTTATCATCCTTTCTCCTTTTGTTGGTCAATTTGCAGACTGTATGTCTAAAGGAAAAGTCATGATGATTTCAAATGGTATGAAGCTATTAGGCGCAGCCTGTATCTGTCTTAATTTCAACCCTTTTATTGGCTATTTTTTAGTAGGTGTTGGTGCAGCGGGTTATTCGCCTGCTAAATATGGCATTTTAGGCGAACTGACTTCAGGTAATAATTTAGTCAAAGCGAATGGATTGATAGAAGCATCCACTATTGCGGCTATTTTACTGGGTTCACTTGCTGGTGGACATCTTGCCGATATGAATGTCAGTGCGTCCTTACTTGCATGTGTATTAATGTATGGTTTTGCTGTTATTGCTAATATTTTTATTCCTAAACTCCCTGCTGCCAGAAAAGATATTCAATGGAATATAAAGGGTATGATAAAAGATTTTAGTAAAACCGTTCACATTATTCTCAATAATAAACTTGTTTTATATACTTTATTAGGCACAAGTCTATTCTGGGGGGCGGGAGTTACCTTAAGATTTTTATTAATCCTTTGGGTACCAGCTGTTTTAAATATTACTGATATCGCAACACCAACAAATCTAAATGCAGTCGTTGCTATCGGCATTGTTATTGGAGCAGGATTAGCCAGCTTACTGGTCTCAATCAATAATACGTTACGTAGCATTCCGGCAGGTATTATGATGGGCATTGCCGTTATCGCATTCACTTTACAAAGCAATCTTATTGCTTGTTATGTATTATTAATTGTTATTGGTGCGTTAGGCGGATTCTTTTTAGTACCCTTAAATGCATTAATTCAAAAAACGGGTAAAGATATCGTTGGAGCAGGCAGTGTCATTTCCGTACAAAATTTAAGTGAATATACTACAATGATGGTTATGTTGGGTCTTTATACTGTTGCTGTATCTTTTAAGATCTCGATAATAACAATTGGCGTTAGTTTCGGCGCTTTATTTGCAATTGTCATTTTTTTACTGTGGCTAGGATTAAAAAAGTATGCAACCAATAAATCTATCAAAAATGTTAACTGAAAGTCGTAATCCATACAGCGAAAAAATTGATAGCTGTTCGACGATCGATATACTCAAAATCATTAATAATGAAGATAAGCATGTTGCCGTTGCTATTGAAAAAGAGTTAGCAAATATCGCTAAAGCAGTGGATGTGATTAGTCAAACTTTTTTAAATCACGGTCGTTTAATTTATCTCGGTGCCGGCACTTCAGGTCGGCTTGGTATTTTAGATGCAAGTGAATGCCCACCCACCTATGGCACCCCTTCTCAACAAGTCATCGGATTGATTGCTGGTGGTCAAACGGCAATTTTTAAAGCAGTTGAAAATGCAGAAGATAATCCTGAATTAGCAATAACTGATTTGAAAAATATTCACTTTTCAGCCAATGATATTTTAGTTGGTATTGCCGCAAGTGGTCGCACTCCCTACGTTATAGGTGGTATGCAATTTGCTAAATCAATTGGCGCAACAGTGATAAGTTTATGCTGTAACCCCAATGCCCCTATGATTGATCTGGCAGACGTCGCCATCACACCAATTGTAGGAGCTGAAGTGATAACAGGTTCATCAAGAATGAAAGCCGGAACAGCACAAAAACTTGTCCTTAATATGTTAACCACCGCTAGCATGATCAAAATTGGTAAAGTTTACGGTAATTTAATGGTCGATGTCGAAGCCACTAATGCTAAATTAATTGAGCGACAAATATCCATTGTCATGCAAGCAACTGAATGTGACCGCCAAACGGCAATGTTAGCGCTTAAACAGAGTGATAGACACTGTAAAACAGCTATTTTAATGATTCTCGGTCATCTTGATGTTGATCAAGCAAAAAAATTATTATCAGAAAATAATGGTTTTATCAGAAAAGCACTATCGGCGAGTTGATAAGATAATTATAGAAAAAATAAACATAAATGGTCTGTTTTTATGATCTATGTCTAATTTTCAAATTAGGATTATTGACAATCTATTACATAATAGAGAAATATAAAAACTGTACCATTTATTTAAACAGAATATTACAGGCATAACAGTGCACTGAGATAATTATAATAATATGATTTAGTAAGATTAAGCGTAAATTCATCACTTCTTTCATGGATGTATACACTTCTCGCTAATTTCTGATATTAATTTTTTATTCATTTTTTGAAAGACACAAGGACATTGTATGAGGAAATCACTATTTCATATCGCTATACTTGGTATTTTCATCCTATCAACGCCAATTGTTGTCTATAGTCAAAATCATCAGCTTTTAACAAATTCCAATTTATCAACGATATCCACTATCTCGGATCCAACTTTGATAAAAACCCAATTTGGATTAGTTAAAGGTCAACTCGACAACCTCAACAACGTTCTCGTGTGGACAGGCATACCTTATGCGAAAGCACCCTCAGGGGAGTTAAGATGGAAAAAACCGATTGACCCTGAACCATGGGAAGGTATATTTGATGCAACTCAAGCAAGTCCTATCGCATTTCAGCTCAATGAAAATAACATCATTGGTTCAGATAATAGTTTAAATCTCAATATCTATCGACCGAATAATAATAAAAAAAATTTACCAGTTCTCGTTTATATTCACGGTGGCAACAACCAAATCGGAAAAGCAGAAGAGATGACAGGCAACGGCATGGTAACCGATCTGGATGCAATTTTTATCTCAATTAATTATCGTTTGGGGCCACTCGGATTTAATCCGCTTCCTGCCTTGCAAACGGGTGATAGACTCGAAGATTCGGGTAACTATGCGTTATTGGATATGGCAAAATCATTAGATTGGATTAAAGACAATATTACCTATTTTGGTGGAAATCCTCACAATATCACTGTCTCTGGCTTTTCAGCGGGTGGACGAGATGTGATGGCGATGTTAATCTCACCTATTTTTAAAGATAAATTTCAAAAAGCGATCTCTTTTAGTGGCGGTATGACCATTGCAAATAAAGAGGATAGCATTAAAGTCTTTGCCAAAGCTATAGCCCCACTTGCTGTTGAAGATAAAATAAAGCCAACTGAAGAACAAGCTTATCATTGGCTGTTAACCAATCATCCCGATGTCAAAGCATATTTGTATAGCCTATCTTCTGAAAGATTGGTTTCACTAATGAATAATGCCGGAATCAGAATGAGTGTCTTTCCGCATTTATATAACGACGGCTATGTAATCCCCAAAGAAGGGTTTAATACGCATCAATATCATTCTGTGCCATTGATCATGCTGACCGGTACGGGTGAATTTTCATTATTCGCAAAATCTTCAGCTTATTTTAGCTCATCCTTCAATCATGGTATACCAAGTGGACAAACACTAACAGCATTTCAATTCGCCAATAAATATGGCGGAAAATTATATGATTTATTTAACGTTTCAGACTCAGCCCAAAAAATGGCACCTTTTTATAAAGCAAAAATTTATGGTATGGAAATACAATATGGCGAAGATCAAAATGTTGTAGGCTTACCAATGGGATTATATGGTGCTTTTCATGGTGTTTTTTTACCACTGATGGATCCGTATTCAGAAAATTATAACGGGTTAATAGCAAATGCCTATAAAACTCAAGGCGCTAAACAACTCAGTAAAATTTATAAAAAATATATTCATAATTTTATCTATAACGGCGATCCTAATGGCAACGATTTAGTCTATTGGAATAATTGGTCTATAACAAATAATAACGCGAATAAAGGACTACTCTATATCAATGCCGACAGAGAAAAAGCTATAGTTTATATGGGAAGACAACATTTTTCTTACCGTGATGTGCTTGATGAAATGGATAACGATCAATCTATCCCACCAGAAATAAAAAAAACGCTTATTTCTGAGGTATTAAATGGTCGGTGGTTTAGTCATGAACTTGATCTTAGATATCATAATAAGTCATTATGGTTAAAATAACTAATCTTAATGAATAAGATTATCGATCTTATTGTTCTGTCAAGAAGTTGAAATTTGTCAATGAGTAAACTTTAACATCCAATGACACAACTCAATTATCAGATAAAAGACTTTAACTTTTTTATGATTAAACATTTTGTATTTTATGAAGGACAACAGATTATTTATACAAAAAGCTATTTACAAAATGGGGATTTATTTCAATAATTCTATTCGAAATAAAACTTATATTGGTTCGTTAATATCACGAATTTCAGCCCTGTTTAAAGTTACAGACTATATTATTTATAGTTAATTTTTAATATCAATTTTTGATAAAAATTTATGACATTTATATTATGAATATAATATAAAAATTGGGAGGTAGTTGTATGGTAGGAATTATTCTAGCAACTCATGGTGAGTTTGCAGAAGGGATTCTACAATCTGGGTCAATGATTTTTGGAGAGCAAGAAAACGTGCAAGCCGTAACCTTGCATCCGAGTGATAGCCCTGAAAGTTTAAAAGAACGAATGTTAGCCGCAATAGCAACATTCGACGATCAAAATGAAGTACTTTTTTTAGTTGATTTATGGGGTGGCACGCCATTTAATCAAGCAAATAATCTATGTGGTGAGCACCCCAATTGGGCAATTGTTGCAGGTTTAAATCTACCGATGCTTATTGAAGCTTATTCATCTCGTTTTTCAATGGAAACAGCTAAAGAAATTGCCGTTGCAATCTTAGAATCAGCGAAAGAAGGAATTAAAGCAACAGTTGAAGCACCGGCTGCAAGCACCACTAGTACTCAACAAACGAATACCATACCTGAAGGCACCGTTCTAGGTGATGGTAAAATGAAAATTGTCTTGGCTCGAGTTGACTCTCGTTTATTACATGGTCAAGTCGCCACCGCTTGGACAAAATCAACCAATCCTAATCGTATCATCGTTGTATCGGATTCAGTATCGAAAGATGAATTAAGAAAAAAACTGATCGAAGAAGCCGCTCCTCCGGGGGTAAAAGCAAATGTCGTGCCGATTAAAAAAATCATCGAAGTTTCGCGCGATCCACGATTTGGCAATACTAAGGCATTGTTACTATTCGAAAACCCACAAGATGTATTACGAACTATTGAAGGCGGTGTCGACATTGATACCCTTAATATTGGCTCAATGGCGCACTCTGTCGGTAAAGTAATGGTAAATAAAGTACTTTCAATGAATGCGGATGATGTAGAAACATTTGAAAAATTAAAAGAAAAACACGTTAAATTTGATGTTCGCAAAGTACCAAATGATTCTAATAGTAATATGGATGAACTGTTGAAAAAAGCGAAAGAAGAATTAGCAGCACAAAAGAATTAGGACTTATACAAGAGGTTATATTATGACATTATCAATTGTTGCTATCATTTTAGTGATAGTTATTGCCTTTCTGGCAGGAATGGAAGGTATTTTAGATCAGTTTCAATTTCATCAACCGTTAGTTGCCTGTTCATTAATTGGTTTGGTGACTGGTAATCTTGAAGCGGGTGTTGTTCTGGGTGGATCATTACAAATGATAGCCCTAGGTTGGGCTAACATTGGTGCCGCCGTTGCACCCGATGCGGCTTTAGCCTCTGTGGCTTCGTCCATTATTTTGGTTTTAGGTGGACAAGGTGCTGCAGGCGTATCAACAGCTATTGCTATTGCCATTCCTTTAGCAGTTGCAGGATTATTTTTAACAATGATTGTCCGAACGATTGCTGTACCATTAGTACATATGATGGATGCAGCAGCAGAAGAAGGTAATATCCGTAAAATTGAACTATTACAAATATTAGGTATCTGCTTACAAGGTTTAAGAATCGCCATTCCGGCAGCAGCGCTATTATTTATTCCAGCCGAAACAGTAAAAGGCGCATTAGAATCTATGCCTGAATGGTTAACAACAGGTATGGCAATTGGTGGTGGTATGGTCGTTGCTGTGGGTTATGCCATGGTAATTAATATGATGGCAAATCGTGAAGTTTGGCCATTCTTCATCATCGGTTTTGTGGTTGCGGCTATCTCACAATTAACCCTTATTGCGTTAGGTGCATTAGGTATTGCATTAGCAATGATTTATCTTAGCCTTTCAGAACGTGGCAATTCATCAAATGGTGGAAGCAAAGGTGATCCACTTGACGATATTTTAAATGATTACTAGGTACTTGGAGTAAAAAAATGACTGATAAAATTCAATTAAGCAAAAAAGATCGTTTAGCGGTTGCTTGGCGCTCAACCTTTCTCCAAGGTTCTTGGAATTATGAACGTATGCAAAATGGTGGTTGGGTCTATTCAATGATCCCTGCAATAAAAAAACTTTATACCACCAAAGAAGATCGTTCAGCAGCACTTAAACGCCATTTAGAATTCTTTAACACTCACCCTTATTTAGCTTCACCGGTTCTTGGTGTAACGCTTGCTCTCGAAGAAGAACGTGCTAATGGCGCTGCAGTTGATGATGTTGCCATCCAAGGTGTAAAAGTTGGGATGATGGGACCTTTAGCCGGAGTTGGTGATCCCGTGTTCTGGTTTACGGTAAGACCAATGCTTGGTGCGCTTGGCGCATCACTTGCACTTAGTGGCAATGTTATGGGACCAATTTTATTCTTTCTACTTTGGAATATTATCCGTTGGAGTTTTATGTGGTACACCCAAGAGTTTGGTTACCGTACAGGTTCTAAAATCACCGATAATTTATCGGGTGGCTTATTGCAAAAAATTACCAAAGGTGCTTCCATTTTAGGGATGTTTATTCTGGCGGCCTTGGTGCAAAGGTGGGTATCAATTAATTTTCAACCTGTTGTTTCAAAAGTTAAATTAGGCGACGGTGCTTTTATTGATTGGAATCACTTACCAGCTGGTTCAGAAGGCATTCAAACCGCATTACAACAAATGCAAGCGGGGTTATCCCTTACTCAAGAAAAGGTCACCACCCTACAAAATAACTTAGACCAACTGATACCAGGACTGGTTCCGTTACTTTTAACCTTTTTATGCATGTGGTTATTACGTAAAAAAGTATCACCAATCTTAATAATCCTCGGACTCTTTGTTGTCGGGATTGCAGGACATGTGATTGGTCTTTTATAAGTTCAAACTTTAAGTAATCGATAAAAAGCATAATTTACTGTTTAAATTATGCTTTTTTATCTTTTATCAATAAATATTTGAATAATTGAGTCCAAAGGTTTTGGCTGTTCACATCATAAAAAAACAATAAATTAACTTTAGTATTAATATGGAAGTCATATAAATGGTTCAATCATTAAACTCTAAAATAGACCTAACCGTTAAAGCTACCGCATTTACAGCTTTTACCGAGTATGGACAAATTATGATTGGAAATAAAGCGTTGGAATTTTATCATCAGCGAGATGTACGTAAATACATCCAAATCCCATGGCAAGAAGTCGAATATGTTTCTGCATCCATCTTATTTGGGGGAAAATGGATACCACGTTATACTATCCACACGAAACAAAATGGCTCCTTTACCTTTGCCTCAAAAAATCCTAAAGACGTATTAAGAGCAATCCGAGTTTATATTGGTGGTGACAAAATGGTAAAATCATTAGGTTTTTTTGGTGTTTTAAAGCGAGCATTTACTCGCAAACCAAGTCAAAAATAATCGATGCTAATATCCAAAATATTATAAATTATTCTAGTGTTATTCATGGTGAGGGTGACAACGGATAATGAATGCCATTTTGTCCATTCATTTTTTAATTGAATCTATTATATACTATCTTGTCTCTATCAATCATAATCAGTCATTGCACTTTTTGCCAGAAGGAGTATAATTCTGGGGCTTTGATTCTGTCCATGTTGGGCAGGAAAAAGATTATTTTTTAATTTAAGAGGATGTTATGGTAACTATTCGTTTAGCTCGTGGTGGCTCTAAAAAGCGCCCTTTTTATCAAGTAGTTGTCACTGATAGCCGTAACCCACGTGATGGTCGTTTTATCGAACGCATTGGTTTCTTTAATCCAATTGCACAAGGTAAAGCAGAAGAATTACGTTTAGATCTTGGTCGCGTAAATCATTGGGTTGGTTTAGGTGCAACTGTTTCTGATCGTGTTAATTCATTGATCAAACAAGCACAAAAAGCTGCTTAATTAAGTAATAGATAGTCACTGTAAAATGAATACTGAGAATTTCATTGTTGTTGGTAAACTTGGTTCAAGCTACGGCATTCGTGGATGGCTCAGAATTTTTTCGTTTACAGAATTTCCAGATAGTATTTTTGATTACACACCTTGGTATATCCAGCGAGCTGGAAAATGGCAAGAGGTAATCGTAGAAAGCTTTAAACCCCATAATCAAGATATGATTGTGAAACTCAAAGGTGTTGACGATCGTGATCAAGCCAATGCATTAACCAACATTGAAGTGTTTGTCGATGCTGAAAATTTGCCTGAACTGAATCATGGTGATTTTTATTGGAAAGATCTGATTGGGTGCCGAGTAAAAACAGTCAACGGTTACGATTTAGGTCAGGTCACTGATTTAATGGAGACCGGCTCTAATGATGTATTGGTGGTAAAAGCAAATCTAAAAGATGCATTTGGAGCAACAGAACGTTTAATCCCTTTTGTTGAAGAACAATTTATTAAACAAGTTGATTTAACAACAAAAATGATTGTGGTCGATTGGGATCCTGCTTTTTAATTGGTAAGGTAACACTATGTGGATTGGCGTAATTAGCCTTTTTCCCGAAATGTTTCAAGCCATTACCTGTTATGGCGTAACTGGTCGAGCTGTAAAAAATGGGCTGTTAACAGTAAATTATTGGAATCCGCGCGACTTTGCGCATGATAAGCATAAGACTGTCGATGACAGACCTTATGGTGGTGGGCCGGGTATGTTAATGATGGTACAACCCCTTAGGGATGCAATTCATGCAGCGAAAGCTGTGGCAGGTGACAATACAAAAGTAATCTATCTTTCCCCACAAGGGCGCAAATTGAACCAACAAGGCGTTTGCGAATTGTCGCAAAATCAAAAATTAATTTTGATTTGTGGACGTTACGAAGGTATTGATGAACGCGTGATCCAAACCGAGATTGACGAAGAATGGTCAATTGGAGATTACGTATTGAGTGGTGGTGAATTACCGGCAATGACGATGATTGATGCACTGGCAAGATTTATTCCCGGCGTGTTAAATCATGAATCATCAGCAGAAGAAGACTCTTTTGCTAACGGTTTGCTTGATTGTCCTCACTATACCAGACCTGAGGTGTTAGATGGAATGGCGGTGCCTGACGTGTTAATGTCTGGTCACCATGAAGCGATTCGTCGTTGGCGATTAAAACAATCCCTTGGACGAACTTGGTTAAGAAGAGAAGATCTTCTTGAAAATCTAGCTCTGACTGATGAAGAGCAATGTTTACTCGCTGAGTTTCAACGTGAATATCAGGATAAACATAGCCATTAAGATTTCAGTATAACTAGTAAGAGATAATATTATGAAAAATGCAATTATTCAGCAATTAGAACAAGAACAAATGAAAAAAGACATCCCGTCTTTTCGTCCGGGTGATACGGTTGAAGTAAAAGTATGGGTTGTTGAAGGTAACAAAAAACGTCTTCAAGCATATGAAGGTGTGGTTATTGCAATTCGCAATCGTGGTTTACATTCTGCATTTACAGTACGTAAAATTTCGAATGGCGAAGGTGTTGAAAGAGTATTCCAAACTCACTCACCGATTGTTGATTCAATTACTGTGAAACGTCGTGGTCAAGTACGTCAAGCTAAACTTTACTACTTACGCGAACTTCGTGGTAAAGCGGCTCGTATTAAAGAGCGCCTAAACTAGTTTTTATTGATTAACAATAAAAAACGATTAAAATAGATTAAATTAAATATGGTCACCATTAAGGTGACCGTTTTTATGTGTAACCAATATTTTTTCCCACCAGCTATCGTTGACACAATTCAAGCAATATCTTGGTCGAATAAAAGGTAATACTATGGCTAACTATCTTGTTGAGATTCTTGCCACAACAATAAAATTATTTGCATTAATGACACCACCTGCTGTATTAAGTGCATTTTTGAGTGGTACAAAACAGTATGATGAACAAGCACGCCGAAAAACCGCACGTAAAACGTCTTGTGCCGTGTTTATTATTGGCATTGTGCTATTCTTTTTCGGTAATGCGATGTTTAGTATTTTTGGGTTTACTCTCGATGCATTTCGAATTGGATCGGGGGCATTACTCTTTGTAACGGCAGTGGCATTAATGAACGATTCGCCTGACAAAAATAAAATTAATAGCGATGATGATATTAGTGTTGTCCCTTTGGCTATCCCGCTTTGTATGGGCCCCGCATCAATTGGTACGATTATTGTGTTAGGGACAAGTTCAGATGGTTTAATTCAAAATTTAATTGGTGCGTTATCACTATTCATTGCATCAAGTGGTATTTATGCCATGTTATTATGCTCTAAAACCATCGCTAAAGTTTTAAAAAATACCGGAATTGCAATTTTATCAAAATTAACCGGATTATTAATTTCAGCAATTGCTGCCCAAGTCGTATTTACTGGCGTCGCCGGAATTTTAAATCTTAATTAGTCACATCATTGAATATATTAGATAATGACAAAAGTCAGATGTTATCTTCGCGGTAATCACTACTACGTTTACGGTAGTGAGTGATTACACCAACCTTATTTAACCAAATAGTTTAGTCATTTGCATGAGGCATAATTAATTTTCTTTTTTTGAAGAAAAAATACGAACTGATAATAATCATAATTAATACCAATTCCGATATAAAAATAAAATAACCGGATTCACCAAACCAAACTCCAATAATGATAATCGTATTAATCACCATCGAAATGATCGCAAGCCATGGATAAAATGGCGATTTAAATTTAACGGTCTCTTGCGGATATTTCCCCTTATTGACCCCTTGACGAAACTGAAATTGACACCAAGCGATAATAATCCAAGCAAAACATCCAACCTGCCCTGTCGCTGCAACCAAATAAAGATAAAGTTTTTCCGCAGCAATGTACTTTGAAAATAATGATACCAGCGCAATAATGGATATAAACAATATTCCTTTGGTCGGCACACCCCGCCTATTTACCTCTGCAAAATATTTTGGTGCTAAATTATCCTGAGACATTGACCATAACATTCTAGAACTGGCATAAATTGCAGAATTAGCTGCCGATATAGCGGCGCAAAAAATCACAAATAACATGACATAAGATGCAAAATTGATGCCTGCTTGCGTAAATACCCAAACAAAAGGACTTATCTCTTCTTGTGCATTACCATAGGGATAAACAAGTGCCAAAACTGCAATTGCTAAAACATAAAATAGGATGATTCTAAAAGCGACACCTGTAATTATTTTAGGTAAAACGGTTTGCGGTGATTGGGCTTCCCCTGCTGCACTTCCTATCAATTCAACGCCTTGAAAAGAGTAAGTGACAATCGTCATACAGACAAAAATCGCTGAAAAACCGTTAGGAAACCATCCGTTTTCTGTTTTCAATGTTGGTAGCACATGAGTTTCAGCATATTGATGATATAGCAAGTAAATACCTGTCCCAATAAAAGCAATAATTGCCAGAACTTTTATTGTTGAAAACCAGTATTCACTTTCGCCGTAAGCTCGTACCGATGTGAGATGTACAAAGGTTAAAACAATTAAAATAATTAGACTAAACAGATAAATAGGAATAGAAGTGATAAATTGGTGAGCAATAATTGATGCCGCCGTTAAATCAGCCGCCATCGACAGCACCCAACTTAACCAATATAACCAACCTATAGTATAGCTCCAAATGGGATTAGGTATAAACATTAACGCATAGTGCTGGAAAGAACCAGCATGAGGAAATGCGCATGAAAGCTCACCTAAACAGAGCATGGTGGAGAGCATAATACAACCAGCCATCAAATAAGCGATAATCGTCCCTAGCGGACCAACTGTGCTAAGTGGTGCTGCAATACCAATAAATAATCCGGTACCAATCGAACCACCCAAAGAGATCATCAACAGATGCCGATTTTTTAAATTCTTTTTTAAACTAGTGGTACTCGGATAGGAACTTCCTTGATATTCAGATGTTGCCATGTAAACCGCCTAGTAAGGTAAAAAAGCTGCTGGAAACCAGCAGCTAACACGAATTAATAAATAAACCGTTTTTCTACACCATTCGTTTGACATGCCATAAGTAAGGCTGTGTAATCGAGTTCAAAACCAATCATATCACCTACTTTCAATGTTTCTAACACATCTTCAATATCAACGATGGTATGATCACTGGTTTGCCCCAAAACCGTAATACTATCATCGATAGGTACACAGTTTTCAGCCGGCACATCTTGACGACCAAAAGCAAGTAGTGCACGTTTACGAGTACCATGATCGACAAAGGTTTTACTATTTAAAAAGGCATCGACTCCAAGCTCCCCTACAGGCACGGTTGGCTTACTATTGAGTTCAATAATTTGTGCGTATAGCTTATAGATATCGCTACAGGCTTTATCGACAGGTTTATTGGAATGATGAAATTCATCCAGATATTTCATATCGACATATTCAATACCAAACTCATGTAGACCACCTATTCTGATGTGATTCAATCCTTTAGGCCAAACACCTTTATCTAACAAATGGTAACTGGTACAATTACCGGCAGATAAATATTTGATTTTAATGCCACAAGTTTCCTCTACTTTGCGTGCTATGTGTAAAAAATCAACACCATTTTTAACCGTAGGCAAAACGGTTCCATAGCAGTTAAAGTTGGTGCCAAGCCCATAAAGCTCAACACCCGGTAACGAAAGAATGAGATTGACGGTATCAATAATCTCATCAAGATGCTCAAACCAGATACCTTCTCGTAAGTCCCCCATATCCACCATGAGCAACACTTGGTGAATCTTTCGCTGTTTAACGGCTTCATCAGATAAAGCCGTTATGACTTGCTTTTCACTATTTAAGCTAATATCCGCATATTTCACAACGTCGCTGATTTCACTTAAACAAGGACTGCGTAATAAACACGTTTTACAATTTAATGCCTCTTTGAGTTTTTTTAAATTGTAAGTTCTTGATTCAGCAATAACATCAATACCACCATCTAATACAGCTTTCGCTGTTTCGACGCAGCCATCAAATACTTTATTGACAGCCATGACTTCAATGCCGTGTTTAGCTAAAATGTCTTTCTCAACACGGGCATTTTCTTTTAATTTGCGTAAATCAATTTCCAATATGGGTTTGTACATGCTTTACTCCTCTATACCTTACTGTTCGAGCAAACGATTGCGTTTTTGAGCACGATGATATATCCATTCTGCTAATACAATCGCAAGTACAGCGCCACCAACTATCTTAGCAATATACTCAACGTATCCACCCATATCGATTTGAGCTGGTGGTATAAAGACTAAAATCACAGCAAATAGTGTAGATAAGAACCCTAAAGCGGGTAATACCACTGGTAACACTTTACCCGGAATTTTAAAGCTACGTGGTACATCAGGTTGAGTCACTCGTAATCGATAGTAAGCGATAAACATCACTAAGTAAGGAATGAAATAGCAAATTGTTGTCAACGCCGTCAACATCCAATAAGCTGCAGCAATACTTGGTGATACAAATGTTGAGAAGCAAAGTACAGTAACGATGATTGCTTGAACAACCAGTGCAAATGTCGGTGTTTGATAAACCGGATGTAAACGACCTACACGCTCACCCAACAAATTATCCTCTTTAGAGGCTTCTTGTAGCATATAGATTGGCCCAACTAACCATGAGTTAATTTGTCCTAAAGCACCAAAGAATAAACATATTGCCATAACAGGTAACAACCAAGGCATATGTAATACATTGGCAGCAGATTGCATCGCTTGCATAACGCCAGCAACAATATCAGTATCTTCGGCTGGTAATAATGTATTGATAGCCCAAGAGCCAATCATATAAATACCAACAATAACAATTGCTGACACAGCCATCGCTTTTGGAAAATCACGTTGTGGATCACGTGTACGCCCGGCAATCATTGGCGCCACTTCAAGCCCAGCAAACGCAAACATCATACTGGATAAAAACACAATCGTATCCCAACTGCCTAAATCAGGGATCCAATCACTTAAATGCGTATAATCAGTTGCCATTGGATGACCAGTCAATAACCAAACAATCGCGAGTAAGACAATAATCGCTGCGGGAATAAATACACCAAGCCAAGCACTCACGCTATTAATAATCTTAGTCCATTTTAATCCCCGAATATTCATCAATGTTAAAATCCAGAAGACCACCATGGATCCCACCCCAATAAATACTTCATTTTGGGCTAATTCGGGACTAAACATATAACCAATAGCCGTAAAACCAAATTGCAACATCAATGGGAAGAAGAGTACACAGGAAAATAAAAAACAAACAACTACAATCCAAGCGATACGCTTACCAAATGCCTCTTTAACCCAAACAAATATCCCGCCATCTTTTGGCCAACCTGTTGAAAGTTCACCACACACCATGGCTAATGGAAAAAACAAACAAAATGCCGCAATGAGCCAAAGCACCATTGCTGATGCGCCATAAGGAGCAACGTTAGGAATTTGTCGTAAACTCAGTATCGCAATGACATTCATAAATACAATGTCTTTGATACCGAGCAAACTTGAATCTTTAGAATCACTCATAATAACCTCACATTGTAGTATCTGGGGCAACGTTTACCCCAGATAGATCATGATTAATAGATGTCGTATCCAACCATATCTTCGTAAGTGTCCTCACGGCGAATCAAGCGATCTTTGCCTTTTTTGTCTATCATCACAACCGACGTACGAGGGCGATTGTTATAGACTGTCTGACTTTCAATGGTGTAAGCTCCAGCATCAAGGAAAGCAATAATATCGCCAATGTCGGTATCTTTAGGTAATAAGAACTCTTCACCTTTAACACCAACATGATAGTAGTCACCACCATCACACAAAGGACCGGCTAATTTAATATATTCATCATGTGATTCATTAATTCGAGATGCATTATAAACATAGAAGAACCAATCGAAATGTTGACTATCAGATAACACGCTATAACCTGCATCAACAAATTTCCATTCAACATGTTCTTCAATGTTACCGTCTAAATCGTAATTCGTTTTACGTTTTTCACAGGCAACTTCTGTTAATAGCACTCCAGCTGAACCGGTAACTTTTCGACCAGGTTCAATACAGATTTCAACATCGGTACGCCATTTATGTACTTCACGAATGACTGCATCAGCAAAATCTTGGGCAGTAATACCGGCATACATATTGTCTTGTAATGGGTTACCGTTTTCGTCATCGTATTTATAAGGAACAGGAATACCACCCCCTACATTAATTAAATCAAACTTGATTCCTAACACCTCTTCTAAACGGCGAGATTCATCAACAAGTACTTTGGTTGCTTTCGCAAAAGGTTCAGCTTCCGGTACCTGATCCCCAACGTGCATATGTAGTCCACGTAAATGGACATAAGGCATTTCAAGAATACGGCGACAAGTCTCTTCTGCTTGTTCTAAATCGATACCTGACTTAGCATGATAAGCAGTAACTAATTCAGCGTGTGTTGCTGATGGTACATTCGGTTCAACACGTACACACACATTCGCCACTTTTTTCAATTTTTTTGATATTTCATCGATAATATCAAGTTCATATAAACTATCGACGTTAATAATATACAGATCATTTTTAATGGCATATTCAAGATCAACTGGTTTTTTTACCACACCATTAAACACGATTTGGCTACCCGGAAAACCAATCTCTAAACATTTACGTACTTCAAACATTGAGTTTGCTTCAGCGTAAATACCCGCATCTTTAATGGCTTTGAGTACGCCCATAACAGAACAAGTTTTAGAAGCATAGAAAATTTTTGTTTTTGGATGCGCTTTGAATGCTTGTTTAATTTCTTGAACATTACGATCAATTTCTTTTTCAGAAAACACATAAAAAGGCGTTGGATATTTTCTTGCTAACTCTTCTAAATTAACGCCATCAAAACATAATTTACCGTTTTCAGCACTAAAACGACGATCTTTAGTTATAAGATCGTGACGTAATTTGTTATAATTTGACATAATTTTGTCGGACATATGACCTCCAGTTAATGAGTACTCAAAAAGTACATAAGAAAATAAGTAAAATGGCTTTTCTCTTGTAATGCAATCAGCATGCCAACTTAATAATACAAATAATCAATAAGTTAAACTAAACAATCTAGCAACAATTTTTGTCATTAAGTTAAAAACATGTCTTTATGACAAAAATTTGTCATTTTTTAGTGATAGTCGAAAGGTATTTAAATAAAAGTATGCTATTAAGCAATAATCCAAATTTTATAAGGTACTAATATCATGACAGTTGATCCTGAATTATTACAATCATTGGAAATATTTAAACATTTTTTTGATCTAATACATCAGCCAATGGCCATTATTGATAAAGAAGGTAAATATATTTACTACAATCAGGAAAGTGCAGAACTCGATGGCTATCCTCAAGATAAAGCTATAGGAAAACCATTGCTTAAAGTTTATCCTAATTTACAAAAAGAAGATAGTACTATGTTAAAAGCCTTGCTAGAAGGTAAGGAATATCTGGATAATTATCAATGCTATTATAATCATGTTGGTAAAGTTGTCGATTATTTGCATACCACGGTTCCACTTTACAATCATAACAAACAGATCATTGGCGCAATCGAAATCGGTCGAAATTTATCTAATGTAAGACAATTACAAGATCAAGTTTTTAAACTCAACAGCCGTTTATATCACAGTAAAGAACAATCACTTCCCGAAATCGTATTTGTATCTCAAAAAATGCAATCGGTCATTGATCAAACGAATATTTTAGGCGCTAATGATGTGCCGGTACTCATTGTTGGTGAGACAGGTACCGGTAAAGAACTCTTTGCCCATTTAATTCATCAAACTAGCGACCGCCGAGATAAAGCCTTTATTTCACTCAATTGTAGTGCACTACCTACTACGCTAATTGAAAGTACACTATTTGGTACTGTGAAAGGCGCCTTTACGGGAGCTGAAAATCGCCAAGGTTATCTAGAACTGGCTAACGGTGGCACACTATTTCTTGATGAACTAAACGCCATGCCACTTGAAATGCAAAGCAAGTTATTGCGATTTCTACAAGAAAAAACCTACTGGCGACTAGGCGGCAATAAAGAGCTGCATTCTGATGTTCGCATTGTGGCCGCCATGAACGAATCACCTACTGATCTTTTAAAAAACGGTAAAATGCGCAGTGATCTGTTTTATCGATTAAATGTGGGATTAATAAAACTTCCTGCACTACGCGAACGGACAGAAGATATTCCTGTTTTAGCTCGCTATTTTATTGATAAACACCAAGATGAGATAAAAGTAACCATCAGTGGTATAAGTAAGCATGCTTTGAAACAATTGATGTCAGCACCATGGCCAGGCAATGTACGTATGCTTGAAAATGCAATTGTCCGAAGTATGGTTTTACAAAATGAACCCGGAGAATTACAACATATCGTTCTTGATGAAGAGCTATTTGAAATTGAAAGCCCTCATCAGCAAGCAGATGTCATGACAAAAATCGATGATTCTGCCACAAATTTTTCTCGATTTAGGGATTTAACAACCCAAGTGGAAAACTATGAGCGACAATTGATTATCGATGCGTTAAATCAAGCTAACGGAAAAATTATCAATGCCGCTAAATTATTAAATGTTTCGCGTACTACATTACAATATAAGGTCAAAAAGTACCATATTCAAATGGGTGTAATGAATCATTAACATTGATGGCTAACAGTTTTTTCATCCAATGCCTTCGCACATGCAAAGGCACTGCTCCAAGCCCACTGAAAATTATAACCACCTAACCAACCCGTTACATCAACCACTTCGCCAATAAAATAAAGATTCGGCTGTGACTTGGTCGCCATTGTTTTTGATGATAATGCATCGGTACTCACCCCGCCTAATGTGACTTCAGCCGTTCGATACCCTTCGGTTCCGTTTGGTACAATATGCCACTTGGTTAATGTGTCAAAAAGACGCTGTTGTTGATGCAAATTGAGTTGTTTCACAGTGATATCTGTAATCATATCCAGTTGTATCAATGCTTCTACTACTCTTTTAGGTAAAATTTGTGCTAAACAATTTTTCAAAGTCTGGTTACGATTTTTTTCTAATAACGGTTTAAATGATGATTCAAATGTCATATCTGGTAATAAGTTGATCGTAATGGGCTCACCCACTCGCCAATAGTTGGATATCTGTAAAATGGCGGGGCCTGAAAGCCCTCGATGAGTAAATAATAAATTTTCTTTAAAATGCATTTGCTCATAAGTCACTTCAACCGGAATAGCAATACCGGATAGTTGCGATAACACATCTAATAAGGGTTTATGTAAGGTAAAAGGCACCAGCCCAGCTTTGACCGGTACAATTGGAATGGAAAATTTTTCTGCCACTTTATAACCTATTGAAGTCATACCGAGAGCTGGCATCGATAACCCGCCTGTAGCAATAATCAGGTTTTGACAACTCAGCATACCTTGCGAAGTCTGCAATTTAAATCCATCTTCAACCGCTTCGACGTCATCTAATTGCGTTTGCATCATTAGGTTAACTTTTCCTTTTTGACACTCGCTAAGCAGCATATCGACAATATCTTTGGCTGAATTATCACAAAACAACTGACCATGATCTTTTTCATGATAAGCAATATTATATTGATTAACTAATTGGATAAAATCCCATTGGTTAAATCGTTTCAAGGCTGATTTACAAAAATGACGATTTTCAGAAATGTAATGGTGCGCATCCACATCAAGATTAGTAAAATTACATTTTCCGCCACCCGACATTAAGATCTTTCGTCCCGGTTTTTTTCCGTTATCAATAACGGTCACACGATGCCCTTTTTGCCCTAATAATCCAGCACAAAATAGACCCGCAGCCCCTGCTCCAACAATTGTAATATTAGTTTGCATAATTAATAGTTAAAAATAAGCGTTGATAAATTATAACAGCATCAGTTCTGGATGTGACATTCTCTATGAGTTTATAGATTTAAACATACACTAAAAATGAAAGTTTTTTACAAATAAGAAAAAGAATTTATGATTATTATACAATTTATTTTAAAAATGACGCATTAATAAAGAATAAATAGTTTAATAATCAATGAAATAAAATTAATTATTAGCTTCATTAATAACTCCAGTACAACTTATTAAAAGATTGACTTATAAGTAATATTTATTTGACCAAAATAGCATTTTTCTTTAATTTCTTAGCCAATATGGGATTAATGCCTATACCTTCACAAATTATAAAGCGATGAATTAGAGGCAATGATATGTTATATAACCAGCATCATGAAAAAGATAACTGCGGATTTGGTCTGATTGCTCATATTGAAGGGCAACCAAGTCATAAAGTGGTGCGCACCGCTATTCACGGATTAGCAAGAATGCAGCATCGAGGCGCAATCTTATCTGACGGTAAAACCGGCGATGGCTGTGGACTTTTATTACAAAAACCAGATCGATTTTTTAGATTAGTTGCGCAAGACGCAGGTTGGCGTTTAGCAACTAATTATGCGGTAGGCATGCTGTTTCTTAGCCAAGATGAGCAAGAAGCACAAGCAAGCCGTCAGATTGTAGAAGAGGAATTAGCTGACGAAACATTATCAATATTAGGTTGGCGAGAAGTACCTATTGATAAAAGTGTTTTAGGTGAAATTGCGTTATCTTCACTTCCTAAAATTGAACAAGTCTTTGTCAATGCGCCAGCAGGATGGACGAAAATTGATTTAGAACGCCGTTTATATATGGTTCGCCGTCGCATTGAAAAACGCGTACAAGACGACACCTTTTATGTTTGTAGCTTTTCGAATCAGGTTAATATCTACAAAGGCTTATGTATGCCTAAAGATTTGCCTCGATTCTATTTAGATTTAGCCGATATTCGAATGGAAACGGCGATTTGTTTATTTCATCAACGGTTTTCAACCAATACCGTTCCACGTTGGCCACTTGCTCAACCGTTTAGACATTTAGCGCATAATGGTGAAATCAATACCATTGAAGGCAATCGTCAATGGGCAAAAGCCCGTTCCTACAAATTTAAAACACCACTGATTCCTGATTTACAAAATGCGGCTCCGTTTGTGAATGTCACAGGGTCTGATTCCAGTTCACTGGATAACATGTTAGAACTGTTCCTTGTCGGTGGGATGGATATTGTCAGGGCGATGCGCTTATTAGTACCACCGGCATGGCAAAATAATCCCGATATGAATGAAGATCTTCGTGCCTTCTTTGACTTTAATTCGATGCATATGGAACCGTGGGATGGCCCAGCTGGTATTGTTATGTCAGACGGTCGCTATGCCGCATGTAATTTAGATCGAAATGGCTTACGTCCTGCTCGTTATGTTATTACCACCGATAAACTCATTACCTGTGCTTCTGAAATTGGTATTTGGGATTATCAACCTGACGAAGTCGTCAGCAAAGGACGAGTTGGGCCGGGTGAGTTATTAGTTATCGATACCGAAGAAGGTCGTATCTTACAATCTTCTGAAACGGACAATGACTTACAAAAACGTCATCCTTATAAAGAATGGATGGCAAAAAATGTTAAACAGCTTATCCCTTTTGAAAGTCTACCTGATGAGAACATTGGCTCACGTGATTACGATGACACTTTACTAGCTACTTACCAAAAACAGTTTGGTTATAGTGCAGAAGAAATCGATCAATGTATTCGTGTCTTAGGTGAAAATGGGCAAGAAGCAACAGGTTCAATGGGCGATGATACGCCATTCGCTGTCTTATCAAGTAAACCTCGATTAATCTATGATTATTTTCGTCAAAAATTTGCGCAGGTAACCAATCCACCTATTGATCCATTACGTGAAGCTCACGTCATGTCGCTATCAACTAGCATTGGTCGCGAGATGAATGTCTTTGCTGAAGCCGAAGGTCAAGCACATCGAGTCGCGTTTAAATACCCTGTTTTGGTTTACTCTGATTTCCAACAATTAACTGCATTGGAATCACGTTACTATCAATCAGAAACACTAGATATTACTTACGAAATCGATGGTAGCTTGCGTGATGCCATTGAACAATTATGCGGTGATGCCGAAGCCAAAGTACGTAATGGTACCGTATTAATCATTTTGTCCGATAAAAATATCGCAGCCGATCGATTACCGATTCCTGCCCCAATGGCTGTAGGTGCAGTACAGCAACGTCTAGTTGAAAAAAACTTACGCTGTGATGCCAATATTATTGTTGAAACCGCAAGCTGTCGCGATCCACACCAATTTGCCGTGCTGCTTGGTTTTGGTGCAACGGCTATCTATCCTTATTTAGCTTACGAAACCCTAGCCCAAATGGTCGACAATGGCACGATAAATAAGTCTTACCGTGAAGCCATTATCAACTACCGCAATGGTATTAATAAAGGCTTGTACAAAATCATGTCTAAAATGGGGATATCCACTGTCGCCTCGTACCGCTGCTCAAAACTTTTTGAAGCGGTTGGTCTGCATAAAGATGTGGTAGAACTTTGTTTCCAAGGTGTGACTAGCCGTATTAGTGGTGCAAATTTTGATGATTTTGCTCAAGATCAGTTCAATTTATCGAAAAAAGCATGGTTACGCCGTAAACCATTAGACCAAGGTGGTTTACTCAAATTTGTCCATGGCGGCGAATATCACGCTTATAATCCCGATGTAGTTCAATCGTTACAAAAAGCGGTTAACAATGGGCGTTACGAAGATTATAAGCTTTATACCGATATCGTTAATAATCGCCCGCCAGCGACATTACGGGATTTATTAAAACTTAATCCCCCTGAAAATGCAACAATTTCGTTAGATCAGGTTGAACCTGAAGAGTCACTATTCAAACGTTTTGATTCGGCGGCAATGTCAATTGGTGCATTAAGTCCTGAAGCTCATGAATCGCTTGCTGAAGCAATGAACACATTAGGTGGCTATTCTAATTCAGGCGAAGGAGGTGAAGATCCTGCTCGGTATAACAGTATAAAAGTGTCACGCATAAAACAAGTCGCATCAGGTCGATTTGGTGTAACGCCGGGCTATTTAATGAGTGCTGATGTGATTCAGATCAAAGTAGCGCAAGGTGCAAAACCGGGTGAAGGCGGTCAATTACCAGGTGACAAAGTAACCCCTTACATAGCTAAATTACGTTTTTCCGTACCGGGAGTGACATTAATCTCGCCACCACCGCATCACGATATTTATTCAATCGAAGATTTGGCACAGTTGATCTTTGATCTAAAACAGATTAACCCTCAAGCAATGATTTCGGTGAAATTAGTGTCCGAACCTGGCGTAGGAACTATTGCAACTGGGGTCGCAAAAGCTTATGCCGATTTGATCACGATTTCGGGATATGATGGTGGTACCGGTGCTAGCCCATTAACGTCAGTCAAATATGCTGGCTCACCATGGGAACTGGGTTTAGTTGAAACACAACAATCATTGGTTGCTAATGGTTTACGTCACAAAATTCGTTTACAGGTTGACGGTGGGTTAAAAACCGGTACAGACATTGTAAAAGCGGCAATTTTAGGTGCAGAAAGTTTCGGCTTTGGTACGGGGCCAATGGTGGCTTTAGGTTGTAAATATCTACGTATTTGCCATTTAAATAACTGTGCCACAGGTGTTGCGACACAAGATGAAAAATTACGTAGTGACCATTATCATGGTTTACCTGAAAAAGTGATGAACTATTTCCGTTTTATTGCACGTAACACAAGGGAAGTCATGGCAGAACTTGGCGTAAGTCGAATTGTTGATTTAATTGGACGTACCGATTTACTGTTAGAGCTTGATGGTATTACGGCTAAACAACAAAAACTGGATTTATCAGGATTACTTGAAACTGCGACACCAGTAGAAGGCAAACCCGTCTACTGTATTGAAGATAATAAACCGTTTGATAAAGGTGTATTGAATAAAGAAATTATTACTCAAGCACAACAATTTGTGGATAATCGTCAAAGTAAAAGTTTCTACTTTGATATTCAAAATACTGATCGTTCGGTGGGAACTAGCTTATCAGGTTATATTGCCAAAAAATATGGCGATCAAGGTTTAGTTGCCGATCCAATTTCACTCAATTTCACCGGTACTGCTGGGCAAAGCTTTGGTGTTTGGAATGCTGGTGGCGTAAATTTAACACTAACAGGTGATGCCAATGACTACGTTGGTAAAGGCATGGCAGGGGGTCGCATCGTCATTCGACCACCTCAAGGCTCGGCATTTTTAAGTCATGAAGCAACCATTGCCGGTAACACCTGTCTATATGGTGCAACAGGCGGTAAATTGTTTGCAGCAGGACGTGCTGGTGAACGTTTTGCCGTACGTAACTCTGGTGCAATTAGCGTGGTTGAAGGTATCGGCGATAACGGCTGTGAATATATGACAGGTGGCATTGTCTGTGTCTTAGGTAAAACTGGTGTTAACTTTGGTGCTGGCATGACTGGTGGATTTGCTTATATTTTAGATGCCGATGGTGATTTCCATAAACGGATTAACCAAGAACTTGTTGAAATGTTAAACGTTGCTGATTATTCGATTCATGAAGAGCATCTACGAGGCTTAATCATGGAACATGCTCAACTAACCCACTCTTCACGTGCTGAAGAAATTTTAGCTAACTGGGAAGATTTCGCTAAACAATTTGTATTAGTTAAACCTAAATCCAGTGATGTAAAAGCGCTGCTCGGTCATCGAAGCCGATCATCAGCAGAACTTCATGTTCAAGCACAATAAGGAGAGCACGGAAATGAGTCAAAATGTTTATCAGTTCATCGATTTACAACGTGTTGATCCACCTAAAAAATCGTTGAATATTCGAAAAATAGAGTTTGTTGAAATTTATGAGGGATTTTCGGCTTCACAATCTCAAGCCCAAGCCGATCGCTGCTTAGCGTGTGGGAATCCTTATTGTGAATGGCGTTGTCCTGTTCATAACTATATACCTAATTGGCTAAAACTGGTGAATGAAGGCAAAATTTTAGAAGCGGTTGAGCTTTCTCATCAAACAAACAGTCTACCAGAAGTGTGTGGTCGGGTTTGCCCTCAAGATCGGCTTTGTGAAGGCTCATGTACTTTAAATGCTGAGTTCGGTGCAGTAACTATTGGTAACATTGAACGTTATATTACCGATGAAGCTTTTAAACTGGGTTGGAAGCCTAACTTGTCTAATGTTGAAAAAACAGGGTTAAAAGTTGCAATCATTGGTGCAGGGCCTGCAGGACTTGCTTGTGCCGATGTGCTAGTCCGCAATGGTGTGACGCCCGTTGTTTTTGACCGCCATCCTGAAATAGGTGGACTATTAACCTTTGGTATTCCTGCCTTTAAATTAGATAAAGAAGTGTTGATTAATCGTCGACGTATCTTTACCGACATGGGTATTGAATTTCGGCTGAATACCGAAGTGGGGAAAACGGTACAATTAACGGACTTACTCAATGAATTTGATGCTATTTTTGTTGGAACCGGTACTTATCAATCAATGCGAGCCGGTCTAATGAATGAAGATGCGGATGGTGTTTATGATGCCCTTCCATTTTTAATTGCCAATACCAAACATATTATGAAGCATAATCAAAGCGATGATACGCCTTACATTGACATGAAAAATAAGCGTGTTGTGGTTTTAGGCGGTGGTGATACTGCAATGGACTGTGTACGGACGTCTATACGTCAAGGTGCAATTGAAGTCACCTGTGCTTATCGTCGAGATGAAGCCAATATGCCCGGCTCTAAACGAGAAGTAAAAAATGCGAAAGAAGAAGGTGCACAATTCCAATTTAATGTGCAACCCCTCAGTATTGAAATTAACAATACAGGTCAAGTTACTGGTGTCAAAATGGTTAGAACAGAACTCGGTCAACCCGATGCAAATGGTCGCCGTTCGCCAGTGATTATCGAAGGATCTGAATTCATACTTCCTGCCGATGCTGTTATTATGGCATTTGGTTTTAGACCTCATGCCATGCCTTGGTTAGCAGAACATGGTGTCAATCTTGATACTCAAGGTCGTATTGTTGCCCCAGAAATGAAAGGCTATCAAACCAGCCATCCAAAAATCTTTGCTGGTGGTGATGCAGTAAGAGGATCGGATTTAGTGGTGACTGCCATTAGCGAAGGTCGCAAAGCGGCAGAAGGGATTTTAGATTATTTAGAAGTATAAAGCGATTGACTAAGTTAACCTTATGCCCATACCCTACTGAGTGGGAGTAAGGTTTACTACTCAATATTTATTGATCTGTCTAAACCATAACGTTTATTGATTACAACCTAAATATCGTTATTTATCGGGTTGAAATTGCCAATGAATATTTACTTTGATAATTGGCATTAAATTACCATTAGCTGATACCATGAATTTGTATCAGCTAATAACCTTTGATTATTGGATTACTTGGCTATAAATAGACAACCTGAGAACCATTTTCAGGATTTTTAGTCGCCTCAGCAAACCCTTCTAAGAAAAAGGCAAGATGATCTGCTTCATCCCCTAAAAGGCGCCCTTTGACTTTATTCCAAGTTAATAACACGATAGCCGCTTGTGGTTCACAACTAATTAACATCGGTTGTTCAAGTTCTTCATTCCAATAAAACTCACCGCCGTATAATTTTTGGGCTGTCAGTAATAAATAACAACCATACTCTTGAGCAATCATATTAAGCTGTTCTTCAGGAATACTAAAATTTTTCTCAGCTAATTCACCAATAATCATTTCAACAACAGAAATACTTTTTTCGGAATAATCGAGCTGGTTAATACTCCACGTTGGACTATGTAAAATGGCATTTTGTGCCCATGCTTCGATTTCTTGATATAATTCATTTTTTTCAGTCATATTTATTTACTTCGCTAGTTGATATTTCCAATTGTTTAACAAGTTGCCATGCGGCTTCCATTTCTTCAAGTGTTGCATCCGTTAAACGACGATTATTTTGTTTCAGTATTGCTTCAACTTGTTTAAATCGACGTTCAAATTTATGATTTGCCCGTTGTAAACAGAGCTCCGATTTAACTTTTAGATGTCTGGCTAAATTGACGGTCGCAAAAAACAGATCCCCCAGTTCTTCCTCGATTTTTGATTGATCTTGTACCGTTTTATTAAGCTCATGTTCTACTTCGTCGAGCTCTTCCTTAACTTTATCTAAAACTGGAGTTAACTCCTGCCAATCAAACCCAACCGATGCACAACGTTTTTGGATTTTTTCGGCTTTCATTAAAGCAGGAATGGCGTTAGGTATGTCATCTAACAATGAGTATTGTGCGCGCTCGTCACGCTCTTTTTGTTTTAATTGTTCCCAATTCGGTTTTTCAGTTGTCTTATCATCAAAAATATGCGGATGACGACTAACTAATTTATCAGCAACAGCTTGACAGATATCCTCAAAATCAAACTGACCTTGTTCACTGGCAAGATCGGCGTAAAAAATAATTTGAAACAATAAATCGCCCAATTCTTTTTTGAGTTCATTCATATCCTGTTTATCTATCGCATCAAGAACTTCATAAGTTTCTTCTAGTGTATAAGATTTTAATGAATCAAAAGTCTGCATGCGATCCCATTCACAACCGTCAATAGGGTCACGTAATTGTTTAGTAATTGCAAGTAAACGCTTGAGTGGGTTCACAATCTATCTCACCAATCGTAACGGAACATTAATCTAATCAGTGTATCATAAATTTAAACTGTTTTTATTTTCAATAGTGAATTTATACTATTGTAAATATAATTGTCTATTATTTATCCTGAAACACGCACAAAAAAGATTAAATTAATTGAGTTATCATAACTTCTAGCCCATAAAGCTGAATTAAGTATATAATAACCGCATATTGAATTAACTTTACGATAATATATGAATAATTTACGAGAACTTACACTTCGAGGCACAATACTGGGTGCTTTTATTACAATTATTTTTACTGCATCAAATGTGTACCTTGGTTTAAAAGTCGGATTAACCTTTTCTTCGGCTATTCCTGCCGCTGTCATCTCAATGGCAATCTTAAGACTATTTTCAGGATCAACCATATTAGAAAATAACATGGTACAAACTCAAGCTTCTGCTGCCGGAACGCTATCATCTATTATATTCGTTCTACCTGGATTATTGATGATTGGTTACTGGCAAGATTTTCCATTTTGGTTAACTTTTGCCATTTGTGCCGCTGGGGGAATGCTTGGGGTACTATTCTCAATTCCATTGCGTCATGTGATGGTAGTCAAAAGTACATTACCTTACCCTGAAGGTGTTGCTGCCGCTGAGATTTTAAAAGCAGGCTCGAAAACAGACAGTAATGATGCTTCTGCCAACGAAGGATTGAAAGATATTTTAGTGGGAGGCGTTATCGCTTCTACTGTCAGTTTATTGACCAATGGTTTTCGGGTTTTATCTGAAAGCGCTTCATACTGGTTTACCGGTGGAAAATCGATTTTTCAATTACCTATGGGGTTCTCATTAGCACTTCTTAGTGCAGGTTACTTGATTGGAATTGTATCTGGGATTGCCGTTTTAATAGGAACCATTATTGCCTGGGGATTTGGAATTCCAATTTTAAGTGCAATGACAGATTATGATACAACGCAACCTCTGGCAAATATTGCAATGGGACTTTGGGCTAAAGATATCCGTTTTATTGGCGCAGGAACGATTGCTATTGCGGCAATTTGGACATTATTAACCTTAATCAAACCAGTTATTGAAGGTTTAAAAACATCATTCAAAACGTTACGTTCAGATGTATCTGTAAATGATATTGCACCGACAGAACGTGATCTATCACCTAAATCAATCTTTTTGATTATGGCAGGTATGGTTATTATTTTAGTCGCTACGTTTTACTCATTTATTTCAGATAGTGGGTTATCGACGGGCGTTGCATGGATACTGGTTATTTGTGCTGTTTTATTTGCTTTTATTATGGGCTTTCTTGTTGCAGCTGCTTGCGGATATATGGCAGGATTAGTCGGATCGTCAGCTAGCCCTATTTCAGGTATTGCAATTGTTGCCGCTATCGTGATATCACTTATCTTACTTGGATTAGGCGAAGCAAATAATATACTTTCCACGGCTGAAGGCACAAACTTTGCGACAGCCTTAGCGCTATTCACAACCAGCGCAGTATTAGCCGTTGCTTGTATCTCAAATGATAACTTGCAAGATCTTAAAACGGGTTACTTGGTTAATGCAACACCATGGAAACAACAAGTTGCATTACTAATAGGTTGTGTTGTTGGTGCCATTGTTATCGCTCCTATTTTAGAAATTCTTTATAACGCGTATGGTTTCACGGGCGCATTACCACGACCAGATATGGATCAATCACAAGTTTTAGCTGCACCTCAAGCAACACTGATGACAACCATTGCAAAAGGAATCTTTTCACATAAACTTGATTGGACAATGATTCTAATTGGGTTGGTTGTTGGAACCGTGATTATTATTATTGATCTTCTTTTGGCGAAAGCAAAATGTAAATTTCGCTTACCCGCACTAGCTGTCGGTTTAGGTATCTATTTACCACCAACGATTACTGCCCCAATTTTTGTCGGTACATTGCTATCATGGATAATTAAACGTAATGCTTACGCTAAAGCTCAAAAATACAATTTAAATCCTGAAGAACAATTTAAAAAAGTGGATCGTAAAGCGGCATTAATTTCTTCGGGATTAATAGTTGGTGAAAGCTTAGTTGGTGTCTTATTAGCGATCGTTATTGTTATTAGTATCACGCAAGGTAAAGGTGAAGCTCCATTAGCAATCGAGGCTGATTTAGGTTTCTTACCACAATATTTAGGTTTAGCTGTCTTTGTGGGTATTTGCTTATATATTATTCGTCGAGCATTATCCGCAATTAAAAAACAGTAATAATTTATATTTATAATTAAGCCCTTTATTGCTTAAAATAGAGGGCTTGATAAAATCGCTTTTCCAATTTAAACCCCGCTATAAATTAATTATCATCCTTCTTTTGTGACTAGATTAAATGATAACCTTTTCCCTGTCTGGAAATATTCAATAGCACGCTCAACCAATTATTACCACAAGTTAAAGTCTAAAATAATAAAACTTTCACTTTGCCCATTAAACTTTTTCATTTTGCATAACTTTCAATATTTGTTAGCATAACCCAATTTATTTTACATATTAAACAGCAAAATCATGATAGTATTTGATTCCATTCAAGTTCGCTTAGGCATTAACCTACTTTTAGATAATGCCTCTGCTACCATTAATCCTAAACAAAAAGTAGGGTTAGTTGGGAAAAATGGTTGCGGAAAGTCCACCCTATTCTCATTAATAAAAGGCGAAATTCAAACGGATGCAGGCAGCTTAAGTTTTCCATCACAATGGCAATTAGCTTGGGTTAATCAAGAAACCCCCGCGCTAGATATACCCGCTATTGAATATGCTATTGATGGTGATCGTGAATATCGACAGCTAGAACAAAAGCTAGCTATCGCCAACCAAGACAATAATGGTGAACAAATAGCTAATATTCATGAAAAACTGGATAACATTGACGCATGGACAATACGAGCAAGAGCCGCCACATTATTACATGGTTTAGGATTTTCCAACGAGCAACTACAATTACCAGTTAAATCTTATTCTGGTGGTTGGCGCATGCGTTTAAATCTAGCTCAAGCACTCATGTGTCGTTCTGATCTACTCCTTCTTGATGAACCTACCAATCACCTTGACTTAGATGCCGTTATTTGGCTAGAAAAATGGCTGAGTAACTATCAAGGTACATTAATTTTAATCTCACATGATCGTGATTTTTTAGATCCGTTAGTTAATAAAATTATTCATATTGAACAAAAAAGTTTGTTTGAATATACCGGTAACTATTCATCATTTGAAGTTCAACGTGCAACTAAATTAGCACAGCAACAATCACTTTATGAAAGCCAACAACAAAAAGTCGCACACCTACAAAGCTACATAGACCGCTTTAGAGCAAAAGCAACCAAAGCCAAACAAGCTCAAAGCAGAATAAAAATGCTAGAAAAAATGGAACTCATTGCCCCTGCACATGTAGACAATCCTTTTCATTTTAATTTCAAACCTTCTGAATTTTTGCCAAGTCCATTACTGATGATGGACAAAGTTGTGGCAGGCTACGATGATAAAATCGTACTTGAAAAAATTAAATTAAATCTTGTTCCGGGTTCACGCATAGGCTTATTGGGTCGTAATGGTGCCGGTAAATCAACCTTAATAAAATTATTAGCGGGCGAACTTCAACCTAAAGAGGGGCATATTAATCTCGCTAAAGGTGTTCAATTAGGCTATTTTGCTCAACATCAATTGGAATATTTACGTGCCAATGAATCACCACTTTGGCATTTAACTCAGCTTGCTGATCCAAAAATAACAGAACAGGAATTGCGTAACTATCTGGGTGGTTTTGATTTTCATGGTGATAAAGTGAACGAACCAGTTAAAACATTTTCGGGCGGTGAAAAAGCTCGATTGGTTTTAGCGCTAATTGTGTGGCAAAAACCGAATCTATTATTACTTGATGAACCCACTAACCATTTGGATTTAGATATGCGTCAAGCATTAACTGAAGCACTTATAGGGTTTGAAGGTGCTTTAGTCGTTGTATCGCATGATCGCCATTTATTGCGCTCGACAACGGATGAATTTTATTTAGTGCATGATCACAAAGTCGAACCATTTAATGGCGATCTTGATGATTACCAAAAATGGCTTGCCGAAGAACAAAAAGCAGAAAATAAACCAGATACCGTTAACGTAGCCAGTAAAAATGATAGCATTCAAAATGTTTCCGCCACCGATCGCAAAGAACAAAAACGCCGTGAAGCAGAATTAAGAGCACAAATGCAACCCATTAAAAAAGAGCTACAAAAAATGGAGCAAAAACTTGAGCTATTAACTGAGCAATTACAAAATATTGAACAGTTACTAGTAGATCCTGCTATTTATGAAAACGATAAAAAAACAGCGTTGACCGAATTACTACTTAAACAAAGTAAAATTAAAAGCGAACAAGAAGACACTGAAATGAACTGGTTAGATTTACAACAACAACTTGAAGATTTTCAATTAAACTAACTTTGTAGTTAAGATATAAAAAGAGAAGCGCACAAAATATTAAGAGCATGAGTCTTAATTCAATCGCAATAAGTTTCAGGTTGTTAATCGTATTTTAACTATTTATTTTGTGCAAAAAAAATCACAGCCTTTGCTGTGATTTTTTTATTCTTAATTGAACTAAACTTATTCAATTAAAATTAACTTTTTTCAACTTGACTAAAATCAAGCTCAACAGGTGTTGAACGCCCAAAAATTGAAACTGAAACTTTCAGGCGACTTTTTTCATAATCGACTTCTTCAACCACACCATTAAAGTCTGCAAATGGACCATCATTAACACGTACCAATTCGCCTGGCTCAAACAACGTTTTAGGACGAGGTTTATCACCAACTTGTTGTAAACGATTCATAATAGCATCAACTTCACGTTGGCTTATTGGGGCTGGTCTGTCAGAAGTACCGCCAATAAATCCCATGGTTCTTGGTACACTTTTAACTAAGTGCCAAGTTGCATCATTCATCATCATTTCAACTAAAACATAACCGGGAAAGAATTTACGCTCACTTTTACGACGTTGACCACTTTTCATTTCAACAACTTCTTCGGTAGGCACAAGCACTTCACCAAAAGAATCTTCCATATTATGTAACTTGATATATTCACGTAGTGATTGTGCAACACGTGCTTCATAGCCAGAATAAGCTTGAATAACATACCATCGTTTTTGTTGTATTTCACTCATATTAACGTCCTATTGATGTTAAATAAAAGACGACCCAACGGAATAAAGTATCCATTCCCCAAAGGGCTAAACCAACGACTACTGTAACAGCCACAACGAGCATAGTTGTCTGTGTAGCGTCTTTACGAGAAGGCCATACCACCTTTCTTAACTCTTTTCTTGAATCCTGTAAAAATGCAAGAAATGACTTACCTTTAGTGGTTGTAAGAGCAATAAATAAAGTGAAAAGTGAAATTACACTAACCGTAATAATGCGGACGATTGTATTAGGTTGATATATATCATTTGCTTGAGCAAAATAGGAATTTCCCCAAACAATAATTGCAATCAATACTAAAACTAAACCCCATTTGAGTTTATCTAGAACCGAGTTTGTAGCTTGACTTTCGTTACTTACTTGCATATAAAACCTATGAGTATGTTATTTATAATAATATCTATTTTCCAAAATGCTCTTTTTAAAATAAAAACATTTTGCTAAACAGACCAGATAAGAAAGGGCATCGCATGATACCCTTTCAACAGTTATTAAATATAAATTATTTAATAACCTTAGCAACAACACCCGCACCAACTGTACGACCACCTTCACGAATCGCAAAACGTAAACCTTCTGCCATCGCGATTGGGTGAATTAATGATACTGACATTTTGATGTTATCGCCTGGCATTACCATTTCTACGCCTTCCGGTAATTCGATTGTACCAGTCACGTCAGTTGTACGGAAGTAGAACTGTGGACGGTAACCTTTGAAGAATGGAGTGTGACGACCACCTTCATCTTTACTTAAGATATACACTTCTGATTCGAAATCAGTATGTGGGGTGATTGAACCTGGTTTTGCTAATACTTGACCACGTTCGATTTCTTCACGTTTAGTACCACGAAGTAATACACCTACGTTTTCACCAGCACGACCTTCGTCTAGTAATTTACGGAACATTTCAACACCAGTACAAGTTGTTTTTGCTGTTGGTTTGATACCAACGATTTCAACATCTTCACCAACTTTGATAATACCGCTTTCTACACGACCTGTTACCACTGTACCACGACCTGAAATTGAGAACACGTCTTCAATTGGTAATAGGAATGGTTTATCGATGTCACGTTGTGGCTCTGGGATATAAGTGTCTAATGCTTCCGCTAATTCAACAATTTTGTCTTCCCATGCTGCATCGCCTTCTAACGCTTTTAACGCTGAACCACGAATAACTGGTGTATCATCACCCGGGAAGTCGTATTGAGATAGAAGTTCACGTACTTCCATTTCAACTAATTCTAATAACTCTTCATCATCAACCATATCACATTTGTTTAAGAATACGATGATGTAAGGAACACCTACTTGACGACCTAAAAGGATGTGCTCACGAGTTTGTGGCATAGGACCATCAGTTGCTGCTACTACTAAAATAGCACCGTCCATTTGCGCTGCACCGGTGATCATGTTTTTAACATAGTCAGCATGGCCTGGGCAGTCTACGTGTGCGTAGTGACGAGTTGGTGTGTCGTATTCAACGTGTGAAGTATTGATGGTAATACCACGTGCTTTTTCTTCCGGTGCGTTATCGATTTGATCGAATGCACGAGCTTGTCCGCCGTATTTTTTAGCAAGAACAGAAGTAATTGCAGCAGTTAAAGTTGTTTTACCATGGTCAACGTGGCCGATTGTACCAACGTTAACGTGGGGTTTTGTACGTTCAAATTTTTCTTTAGACATTTATTGTCCCTCAAATGTAATACAAATCGGTGGTGAATCACCACATTAACCAAGTATTATATTTTATATCAACATAATACTAACTTAAAATTAGCTCTGAATGATAACAGATAAAGCCGTCCAGTGACAAGCTTTTAAGCAGTCAAATTCGATATTTTTAGAAGTTTAGGAAAGTAACAAGAATGGTGCTGATAGGCAGATTTGAACTGCCGACCTCACCCTTACCAAGGGTGCGCTCTACCAACTGAGCTATATCAGCAATTGGAGCGGGCAGCGGGAATCGAACCCGCATCATCAGCTTGGAAGGCTGAGGTAATAGCCATTATACGATGCCCGCATGTTCAAACTCGGCTACCTAAATGCTTCAATTAGCTATTGCTAATATTAGATATATGGTGGTGGGGGAAGGATTCGAACCTTCGAAGTGTGACACGGCAGATTTACAGTCTGCTCCCTTTGGCCGCTCGGGAACCCCACCCCGAATCTTTTTAAATTTGTCTACTTAGGAAAATGGTGCCGGCTGCCGGAATCGAACTGGCGACCTACTGATTACAAGTCAGTTGCTCTACCTACTGAGCTAAGCCGGCCTAAGTGCTGCGCATTATGGACTAGAACATTTAAGCTTGCAAGCAAAAAAAACAAATTTTATTTTGTTTGCTTAAAAAAAAATCAAAAACATAAAAAAACCCCGAAATATAGACAATTTCAGGGTTTTATTTAATCAAAAATAATTTTTTAGATTATTTCTTTTTTACCGCTTTTTTCTTAGTAGTAGAAGCTACACCTTTAGCCGCTGTATGCACAGCAACATCTTCACTGATATCTCCGTTATCTTGATATGGACGACCATAATAGGTATCAAGCAAGATTTGTTTTAGTTCAGCAATTAAAGGATAACGAGGATTTGCGCCAGTACATTGGTCATCAAATGCATCTACAGCAAGTTGGTCAACTTGTGCTAAGAACGTTTTTTCATCCACACCAAACTCTTTTATAGAGAATGGTATTTCAAGATCTTTTCTAAGTTGATCTAACCAACCAATTAATTTCTCAACTTTCTTCTCATCTTTATCCGCAGCAGCCGTTAAACCTAAATGATCAGCAATTTCAGCGTATCGACGAATGGCTTGAGGATAACCATATTGACTAAATGTACCTTGTTTAGTTGGCTTATCTGTTGCATTAAAACGGACAACATTGCTGATGAGCATTGCATTAGCCACACCATGTGGGATATGGAAAGCTGCACCAATTTTATGCGCCATTGAGTGACAAATACCTAAAAATGCTTGAGCAAAAGCAACACCTGCTAATGTCGCTGCACTGTGTACTTTTTCTCGAGCGATAGGATTTTTAGCCCCTTCTTTATAGCTTGCCGGTAAATAGGACTTAAGCATACTTAAAGCTTGTAATGCTTGACCGTCAGAAAACTCTGTTGCCATTACTGACACATAAGCTTCTAAAGCATGAGTTACCGCATCGTAACCACCAGCAGCACAAAGTGAACGTGGCATATTCATCACTAAGTTAGCATCTACAATTGCCATATGAGGCGTAACAGCATAATCGGCTAACGGATATTTTTGTCCGGTTGCATCATCCGTCACAACTGCGAATGGCGTCACTTCAGAACCGGTTCCTGATGTTGTGGTAACACAGATCAATTTTGCTTTTTTGCCCATATTCGGGAAATGACAAGCACGTTTACGAATATCCATAAAACGTAATGCTAATTCATCGAATTTAGTTTCTGGGTGTTCATAAAGAACCCACATGATTTTTGCAGCATCCATTGGTGAACCACCGCCTAAAGCAATAACCGTATCAGGCTGGAATGCTCTCATTGATTCAGTCCCTTTACGAACAACACTTAAGGTTGGATCAACTTCAACATCAAAGAATGTTTCACAAAGAACACCTTGTGACTCTAATTGATCGGTGATTTGTTTTGAATAACCATTATTAAATAGGAATTTATCAGTGACTAAAAAGACTCGTTTTGCGCCTTGCTCAACGACTTCATTTAAAGCAATAGGCAGTGAGCCACGTTTAAAATAGATAGAACTTGGTAATTTGTGCCATAACATGTTTTCTGCTCTCTTAGCGATTGTTTTCTTGTTAAGTAAGTGTTTCGGTCCAACATTTTCAGATACCGAGTTACCTCCCCAAGAACCACAACCTAATGTTAGTGACGGCGCTAAATCAAAATTATATAAATCGCCAATACCACCATGCGCAGCAGGTTGGTTAATCAAAATACGGCAAGTTTTCATTTTTTTGCCAAAATAATCGATACGTTCACGATTGCTATCTTGATCGGTGTAAAGAACAGAAGTATGACCCATACCACCCATTTCAACTAATTTTTCAGCCTTTTCTACTGCTTCAGTAAAATCTTTAGCTTTAAACATAGCTAATGTCGGTGAAAGTTTTTCATGCGCAAACGGTTCAGATAGATCAACTTTGCTCACTTCACCTACTAGTACTTTTGAACCTGCTGGTACTTTAAAACCTGCTAATTCAGCAATTTTGGTCGCTGGTTGACCAACGATATTAGCATTTAAAGCACCCTTGTCATTTAGAATGATACCTTGAACGGCTTTAGTCTCTTTAGCATTTAAAACGTATGCACCGTATTGTGTTAACAAGCGACGTACTTCGTCATAAACAGAATCAACCACGACGATAGCCTGTTCAGAGGCACAAATCATACCATTATCAAACGTTTTAGACATCAGAACGGAAGCCACTGCTCGTTTTAAATCGGCTGTTTCGTCAATGATGACAGGCGTATTACCTGCGCCAACACCTAATGCTGGTTTACCTGAACTATAAGCTGCTTTCACCATACCTGGGCCACCGGTTGCTAAAATTGCAGCGACATCATCATGATGCATTAAAGCATTTGATAATTCGATAGAGGGCTCATCAATCCAACCAATAATATCTTTTGGTGCACCAGCTTTGATTGCTGCATTTAGAACAATTCTGGCTGCTTCAATAGTTGATTTTTTTGCTCTAGGATGAGGAGAGAAGACGATTGCGTTACGGGTTTTAAGACTGATAAGGGATTTGAAAATAGCGGTGGAAGTTGGATTGGTCGTTGGTACTATTCCACATATGATCCCTAAAGGTTCGGCTAGCGTAATAGTTCCAAAGGGTTCATTTTCTGCCACTACGCCACAAGTTTTGTCATGACGATATTTGTTTAGAATATATTCTGCAGCAAATAAGTTTTTAATCACTTTATCTTCTACAATCCCCATACCCGATTCAGCAACAGCTTGTTGGGCTAGTGGAATTCTCGCAGCTGCAGCAGCTTTTGCAGCCTCCGTGAAAATTTTATCCACTTGTTCTTGAGTATAAGTTGAATAAGTTTCCTGTGCTTTTTTTACACGGGCCATTAACTCATTTAACTCATTCATATTAGTTACTGCCATAGATTACTCCTTGAAATTAAAAAATAAATCTGAATCGTTTGGCGTCTTCCTTGAATCTTTTTAATGCCTATGCATAATAACAAAACGAAATTGCCGTTATCGTAAATCAGTTTTTTACTTTATACAATAAGATCTTGCAGAAAAATAAATGTTATTGAAATGGGTAAGTGAGATTCATCCTAATAGATAGGAAAAAATTAATTTTTGAGATTTTTAGATAAAAAAAACTATTTTACTTAGGTAAAATAGCTTTTTTTAAATATGCTAAATTTTTTTGAAGAAATAAAAAGTTCACTTAAATTTTTGATAATTTGTCCAGTACATAACTAACAGCAACAAATCCAAAACTTGCCGTAACAGTCGTCACTGCGCCAAAACCTGATTCACAATCCATTTTTTTAGTGCCATGCGCTTCACTTTTAGTAAAACAAATTTGACCATTTTGCGCCGGATATGTCAGTTGTTCTGTTGAGTAAACACAAGGTATCGAATATTTACCTTTACTATCTTTATTCAATTTATAATCGTTCTTTAATCTTTCTCGTAATTTAGCTGCCAAAGGGTCTTGAATGGTTTTAGCCAAATCAGCAATTTTAATCTGTGTTGGATCTTTTTGGCCACCAGCACCACCAATAGTAATGACTTTCAATTTTTGTCGCTTACAATAATTAAGCACTGCCGCTTTATCGCGCACACTATCAATAGCATCAATGATATAATCATAACGAGGCAAGTTTTGAGCACCTAAATAATCTGAAACATTATCAATATTTATAAAGTCATCAATTTGATTAACAATACATTCAGGATTTATTTGTAATATTCGCTCAGCCATGACGGCGGTTTTAGCTTTACCTATATTTGTGGTTAAAGCATGAATCTGGCGATTGGTATTAGTCACACAGACATCATCCATATCAATCAAAGTAATTTGCCCGATACCACTGCGAGCAAGGGATTCAGCTACCCAAGAACCAACACCACCAATCCCTATTACACAAATATGTGCACGAGCAAAACACGACAATGCGGATTGACCATACAACCGAGCAATGCCACTAAAACGTTGAAAATAACTATCAGAAAATGTGTTATGCATAATTACCACTGATTTATCGAAATGTTAAAATACTAGCAGTGCATAAAGATTAACGCAACTAACGCTACTATTCTTGTCATTGAGGTTATCGGTATTAGACTCATAAATTAACTATTTACGTCCTAATTTTAATATCTCTTGTACCATTTGTTTAGTATGGGTTTGCATATATTTTACTAAATGGTCATTTTTTTCATTGAGTAAAATGAGATAAAAACGATTACGAGCCAAATGCGTTGATTCATCATAAGTACTGACGATTAAATAACCTATACTATTTTTTTCATCCGTTCCTACGGCATAAGAAACGTTACCTTCTTGAGTGACTTTCGGATCAGATGAACGCATTGCGATTTGCAATTTAAAGAGTTTTTGAGCATCTTGAGCATTGGCAACGATATCATCCATAATGATGAAATAATCTTCATAATAGGTTGCTGATTTAGGATCTTGCATGTACATAATTGCACGCTTATCATTAGGATTACCTGAACCACTATCGCGACTTTGATTATATATATAATAGGTTTTATTGTGGAAATCTAATTTTTTAGGTAAATCATAAGCGGGTAATTTTTGATTAATTACCGTTAACATCGGACCATAGTTGCCAGGTTGATAATTACTTTCTAAAATCCCACAACCAAACAATAATATTGAGATAAAACTGACTATAACTTTTTTCATTTTTGTTTCCTTTTATTTTTTATCAATTAATTTTAGATAAGTCAGAAAAATGAGACTAATTAATTCATTACCAAATAGTATCCGTGTGATTGCTCATTATAGGGATAACCGTAAAATGAAGGACAAAAAAATCACATTTTGGATTATCAGGTAGAAATCAATAGACAAAAAGTCATGTGATACCTTGTCTTTTTTGATATACAAGGCATCACAAAATAATCGCTTAGTTTTTGAAGGAGTGAATCGGAGCAGGAATACGTCCACCACGATTAATAAAATCAAATGAGCTATATTTATTTACTGGCATCACAGGCGCATGACCCAATAACCCACCAAATTCAATATTATCACCCACTGTTAAACCAACCGCAGGAATGATGCGAACGGCAGTGGTCTTATGATTGATGACGCCGATTGCTGCTTCATCTGCAATAATAGCAGATATTGTTTCAGCTGGTGTATCACCCGGAATAGCAATCATATCAAGCCCGACCGAACAAACACAGGTCATTGCTTCTAATTTTTCTAAATTGAGTGCCCCCTTATTTACCGCATCAATCATCCCAGCATCTTCTGACACAGGAATAAATGCCCCACTTAAACCACCCACATGACCACATGCCATGACCCCACCTTTTTTGACAGCATCATTAAGCATCGCCAACGCAGCCGTTGTACCATGGGTTCCAACCACTTCCAGTCCCATTTCTTCTAAAATATGGGCAACTGAATCACCTATTGCAGGCGTTGGCGCTAAAGATAAATCAACAATACCAAATTTAACGCCTAAACGCTCCGAAGCCTCTTTACCAACAAGTTGTCCCATACGCGTAATTTTAAAAGCCGTTTTTTTGATTGTTTCTGCAACCACATCAAAAGGTTGACCTTTTACTTTTTCGAGCGCTCGCTTAACCACCCCTGGTCCACTGACACCCACATTAATGACACAATCTGCTTCGCCTACACCATGAAAAGCCCCAGCCATAAACGGATTATCCTCAACAGCATTAGCAAACACAACTAATTTTGCACAAGCCATACTGCTATTATTCGCCGTTAATGCGGCCGCCTCTTTAATAATATACCCCATCTGTTTTACAGCATCCATGTTGATACCGGTTTGTGTAGAACCTACATTAACCGATGAACAAACACGTTCTGTTTGGGCAAGAGCTTGTGGGATGGATTTAATCAAAATTTCATCACCTTTATGGTAACCTTTCTGCACTAACGCCGAAAATCCACCAATAAAGTTCACCCCCACCGCTTTAGCAGCTTGATCAAGTGTTTTTGCGAACGCGACATAATCACTATCATTACTTGCTCCTGCAATTAAGGATATTGGTGTAACAGAGATACGTTTATTAATAATTGGAATACCAAATTCAGACGTAATTTGATCACCAACTTTTACTAAATTTTTGGCTAATTTAGTAATTTTGTCATAGATTTTTTGACGGGCTTTTTCACCATCGCTATCAATACAATCAAGCAAAGAAATACCCATGGTTATTGTGCGAATATCAAGCTTTTCTTCCTCAATCATTTTAATCGTTTCGAGGATCTGTTTGGTTTCCATTAGTACTATCCTTCAGTAAAAATTATTGAATAAAATTTAAAGACGATGCATTGCATCAAATATCTCTTCGCGTTGAATATTGACTTTAACTTTAAGATTTTCGCCTGTTTGCGTTAAAGTATTTTTAACATCATCAAATGAAACATCGATTTTGGATAAATCGAGTAACATAATCATCGTGAAATATTCACCCATGATAGTTTGAGATACATCTAAAATATTAATATTCAATTCATATAATTTTTGACTTATACCAGCAATAATTCCGGTCTGGTCTTTTCCTATGACAGTTAAAATGGTTTTCATCACATACTCCGCACAAATTTTGGACAATCAAAAGATATTTACTTGGTTGATTATAATAACATCTTCAAAAATTATCGAAATAGGAGTAGATTGTTTTTTTGTTAAAAATAAAAAAACACTAAAATAATTAAAAAGGGCAACATTATGAAAAATTTCCAAAAATCAAATAAATTGGATCATGTCTGTTACGACATCCGTGGACCAATTCTTGAGCACGCAAAGCGTCTTGAAGAAGAAGGTCAAACTATACTTAAACTCAATATTGGAAATCCTGCCCCTTTTGGTTTTGCCGCACCTGATGAATTATTAGTTGATGTCATCCGTAATTTGCCTTCTTCACAAGGATATTCCGATTCAAAAGGACTTTACTCTGCACGTAAAGCTATTATGCAACACTATCAAGCCAGAGGAATAACCAGTTTAGATGTCGAAGACATTTTTATCGGCAATGGTGTTTCTGAACTTATCGTACAATCGATGCAAGCATTGCTCAATAGCGGTGATGAAATCTTAGTTCCTATGCCAGATTATCCATTATGGACAGCTGCAATTAGTTTATCTGGTGGTAGTGCTGTTCATTACCTTTGCGATGAAGATGCTAATTGGTCACCCGATTTAGAGGATATTAAACGAAAGATCACCCCTAAAACCAAAGGAATTGTGATCATTAATCCTAATAATCCAACCGGTGCCGTTTATAGTAAACAGCTTCTACTTGATATTGCCGAAATTGCGCGTCAAAACAACCTTATTATTTTTGCTGACGAAATTTACGACAAAATTTTATATGATGATGCTGTTCATCATTCAATAGCCGCTTTAGCGCCCGATCTATTTGTCGTAACCATGAGCGGACTATCTAAAACTTATCGTGTTGCAGGTTTTAGGCAAGGATGGATGGCACTTTGTGGTCCTAAACAACATGTAAAAGGATATATTGAGGGACTAAATATGTTGGCGTCAATGCGATTATGCGCCAATGTCCCATTGCAACATGCCATTCAAGGTGCACTTGGCGGTTATCAAAGTATTAATGAATTTATTGTTCCTGGTGGTCGTTTATATGATCAATGTATGCTTGCATGGCGTATGTTAAATGATATCCCAGGGGTAAGTTGTACTAAACCACAAGGCGCATTGTACTTATTTCCTAAACTTGATCAGCAAAAATTTAATATTCACAATGATCAGAAATTGGTTTTAGATTTTCTATTGCAAGAAAAAGTTCTTTTAGTACAAGGCAGTGGTTTCAACTGGCATAAACCCGATCATGTCAGAATTGTTGCACTTCCACATACAGGTGAATTACAAGACGCTATCGAACGTTTTGCCAAATTTTTATCAAATTATCAACAATAAAACGAATCAACTCCCAATTTTAGTTGGGAGTTTTCTATCTGCAATGCTTCGTAAAATTTTTTGATTTCATTCAACGAAGATAATAAACACTTTCAGTGTTATGCTTAAATTCATCAATACTGCTCTATTTATGCTAACTAATTAATATGACAATGTTAATTTATTAACCGGCATTCAATTTTAATTATATTTCTACAACTCTACTCATTTTCAGTGCTCTAACACTAAAATCTATTTATATAAAATAATAATTTAGGATGCTTAATATAAAAAACCCCCGATAAACGGGGGAAAGAGCTGAAAGGATAGGAATAAACAGACCTACTTGTCTATCTTTATGTTTAATGGGAATTACTGATTTACCTCCGTAACACCAAAATCAACTTTACTTGGTAACCCCGGTGATACTCTTACCACTTTTGGATTACGTCCGTTTACTTTGTATTCCTTCGGTAAGCTTCGTGGGTCTAGTTTGATAACGAAGTTTGCACCTCGTTCCCAACGGCCTCCCGATACACCAACTATATGGTAACGTCCATGCGTATCGGTTGTGATAATTTCGCCACGGGTGGTCACTAATTTCACGCCGCCCAGACCATCTTCACCTTCATCCTGTATGCCATTACCGTTTCGGTCGATAAACACTTTTCCGAAGATTAACGCATTGTCAAACAGTGGATCGGCTGTCACCGTTACCGTCGCTTCCGCTATATTCGACGACACTTTACCCGTCAAGGCGTTTAGTGCCATCGCCGTATTGGTATACTCGCCTTGGGTAACGCCCGAGCCCACAACTAACATATAGCTGATCACCACTTCACTGTTAGCCGTTAAATCCAGAGAATCATACATCACCGCTTTAGTGCCTTTGGGATCCGCCACTTTTTTGCCATTTAAACGCGATGAACCTTTCACGAACTTAAATCCTGACGGTAAAATATCTTTTACTTTAATGCGTGATTTGTGTGACGAATTGTTAATCACCTTGATGGTATAAGGGACAATATCACCCACCACGACATTATCCTTCAGTGCCGTTTTTATTACGGTTACATTCGCATTATGTACTCGATAACCCAATATAATATCGTTACTTGTTGCACTAAAGGTGATACTGCCATCATTTAACTTAATCGGCACTGTTTGCATACCACCTGTGCCATTATAAACAATCGATGCTGGCGGTGTAGCAATATCAATTAAGTCATGTTTGACCACTTTACCATTACTATCAGTATATTGTTCAAAATATGGCACTTTTTCATATAATGGATTGCTATTATCTGAGCCAACCACGCCGTCGTGATATTCACCAAACAGTAAACGGATACTATATTTTGAATCATCAACCACATTCGGATCTATCACCAGATTACGGAATATAAATTTACCATCACTGCGTGTCATAAACGACAGTGGTTTACCATCTTTGTTCATCATATGTTTCTGATTATTGTTTAACAGATAAACCTCTGCACCCGATAATCCGGTTAATTCTGACAGACTGACCAGACCTTTACCTTCACGATCTTCTACCAGTTTACCCTCAATAATACCACCATGGATATAACCAAAGTCCTGATCGGTTAGGTTACCTGTGATATCAATGATTGCCTGATTGATTGTCTTCGGTAAGGTTAAGTAACCTTTGCTGTCATGGTGCGCATCATCCGGGTCAAAGCTTGCTCGTAACGTGCTTGGTACTCCTTCCACTTCAATTTGCCATTTGCCCGGGATCATGCCGCTTAGTTCATAAACTGTCTCACCGGCTGCAATCGTTTGTGTTAACTGTAATGCCGGATTGTTGATATTACTCAATTTCACCGTTAAGTCCGCATTAACACTGCTGTCCGTGGAGGCGTTGTATACCCCGTTATCATCACTGTCTAAGTAAATTTTACCTTTAATACTGGTGCTACCTTTCCACGCAAAGCTTACCCCTGTCGC
>NZ_JBIDFL010000006.1:0-120307 GCF_046635785.1 Gilliamella sp. CG16 | reverse complement strand
CAAAAGTATAATTTACCTATACCTTAATGAATTTAAATTAATAATTAATTTTAATTACAAATTTATGAATCAAAAAACAAACAACGACAAGAAATTAATCGAATTCGGATATATTCCTTGTCTAAATTTGCCAGAAAGAATTGACATCTTCATTTATGAAATCGAAGAAACTGAGATGTACTTATTGGTACTTCGTATTAATGGAAATCCCATTAAAACAACAGTAACGATAATAAGTCAACAAGTCCTTAATGACCATTTATCTGGTATTTCAGGTCTTGAATTGTTTGATGAAACAGTGAAGTTGTGTAATGTCTTTACACGCATAATAGTCTTTCTTAAAAAGTTATATTATGTTTAAAAATTAAATTTTAATTTAATTCACCCCCCAGTTGTCGATCTAACTGGGGTTTTTATTGCTTGACTTAAGTAAAAGTCGTCATGGAATAATTTAAATAGTCTATTATAAAATATCTCATCAATCCAAAGCTATCTTGATTTAAAACTGAAGAATTATTTAAAAGTTTATGAAACTCACAACTTACTTTTTAATAGAGAGCAAAAATATTATGAATTCAAATCTCAATATTATAGGCTTTATTAACTAATAACTTTTATAAGTGTTATTGACCTAATTTGATAATCTATATAGTATAGAATGGAATTAATTTTTAAAATTAATTTGCTACAAAAGTATAATTTATCTATACCTTAATGAATTTAAATTATTGTTAAATTTTAATATTAAACTCATGAAAAAAAGAAGTGACGACAAGAAATTAACCGAATTAGGTTATATTTCCTGTCCAAATTTGAAAGAAAGAATTGACATCTTTGTTTATCGAATTGAAGAAATTAAGAAGTTCTTATTGGTACTTCGTATTGATGGAAAAACAGTTAAATCAACAGAAACTACGATAAGTGAACAAGTCTTTATTGACAATCTAGCGGGTGATTTTACTCTTGAAACCTTGTTTGTTAACGCTGTGGGATTGTGTAATATCAATGCACGCTTGATACTCTTTCTTATAAAATTTTCTTCTGTTCTCAAAAATTAAATTTTTAATTTATTTTACCCCTCAGTTATTGGTATAACTGGGGTTTTTATTGCATGATATAAACGAAAATCGTCATGAAATAGCTTGAATAATCAATTATAAAGCATTTAATCAATTCAGAGTCATCTTGATTTAAGACTAAAGAATTATTTAAAAGTTTATGAAACTCACAACTTCCTTATTAATAGAGAGCAAAAATATTATGAATTCAGATATCAATATTATAGACTTTCACAATTAATCACTTTTAGGAATGTAATTGACTTAATCCGATTATCTATATAATCTAATCTAGAATTAATTTTTAAAATTAATTTACTACAAAAGTATAATTTACCTATGCCTTAATGAATTTAAAAATTTTATTAACTAAAAAATATTTAAATCATGAAAAAAAGATTTAGACGTATGCCTAGAGGAAAATTTAAGTATGGTTGTTTTTCTAGTGAAGAGGTAAAAGGATGTGAAATCTTAGTTTATACTTATTTACCTGACTTTGAATACTCATTGGTTCTTCGTTTTGATGAAGATATCATTGTTAGTGAAACTGAAACTTTTATAAGTAAAAGTGATTATTTTGATAATTTCAAAGATTATTTTGATTCTTATACGAAGTTTCATATTGCATTGAAGTTGATGAAATTAGATTTAAATAAGATTCGCGATTTACATCAAACATGGTCTCAATCCAAAAAATAAATTAAATTTTTAATTTATTTTACCCCCCAGTTATTGATTTAACTGGGGTTTTTATTGAATGATATAAGGGTTCATTGCCTTGAAATTATCAATCATATTGCATCTAATTAACCCAAAGTTGCCTTGATATAAAAACTAAAATTATCTACAAATTTTACACAATTCATTTCACTCCTCTTTCAATAAAAAAGCTATTTAATTAGCTGAAAACCTATGACTAATTAAAATCAATTGGGATGATAACTGGCTAATTCAGTTAATATTAACGCTGATTGCGTTTTGATTGAAAGCTAAATTGATTCAATATAGTTTAATAAACTAACTGAAGAAATAAAAAAATGATTACTGTAGAATTGAGTAAAAAACCTTAGGTATTAAAAAATATTGAAATTTCAGAATTATTGGTTTAGTATAAAAGTAGGTTAGTCTAATTCACAATGTTGAGTTATATAACTACCTACTGGTGAAGTATTCACAAATTTAATTAATTTATTCCATTATGTCAAATTTTGTAATAATCGGATTTTTATCCGAACAAAAAGAAGAGGGAGTATCAATAGCAATATTGATGGAACCTGATCGTTCGATTGTTAAATTAGTAGCAATGCGAAACGGCAAGAAAATTGAAGGTACTATTGAAGTTAAATTAACCTCAAAGGATTTTGATAGACTGTTATATGATTATCCAGATCCAACAGAGCGTAAGTATTATGTCTATGGCTTGTGTAAAGTAAATAAAAATGTATTATATCCTAATACGTTTCGTACTGTACCGAGAAATCATAGAACGCTAGAACATGTATTTATACATATACTCTTCTTTATTTGTATATCTGGAATTCTGGCTTGTTTACTCTTTGGTTTAGGTAAATTTGTTCTATATATAGTAGAATTTTTTTCTTGGCCATAGTTTTGGAATTTTATTAATTCAACAAAATAAACCTCAGTTATTTAACTGAGGTTTATTATTAAAGTTTGGTCTTTCATGAATAGTTATCATTATTGCGCAACAAATTAAAATTCTATAGCAAATAAAGACTACGATGAATAAATAGGTTACTCGTATAAATATGATACTTTTAATAACTTTAAGACTTTTAACAGGTAATCTTTTAAAGATTTAACAAAACTATTGAATTAATTAAATAATATATCTTTATAAATTATCAATCATATTGCATCTAATTAACCCAAAGTTACCTAGATATAAAAAATAAAATTATCTATAAATTTTACGCAATTCATTTCACTCCTCTTTCAATAAAAAAGCTATTTAATTAGCTGGAAATCTATGATTAATTAAAATCAATTGGGATGATAACTGGGTAATACAGTTAATATTAACGCTGATGGTGTTTTGATAAAAAGCTAAATTGATTCAATATAGTTTAATAAACTAACTAAAGAGATAAAAAAATTATTACTGTAGAATTGAGTAAAACACTTTGGGGGATTAAAAAAATATTGAAATTTAACGATTATCGGTCTAACATAAAAACAGGTTAGTCTAATTCACAATGATGAATTATATAACTACCTACTGGTGAAGTAATTCACATGCCTAATTAAAAAAATTGCATTATGTCAGATTGTAAAATCATCGGATTTTTATCCGAAAACAGTGAAAGGGGAGTATCAATAGCAATATTGATGGATCCTGATCGTTCAATTGTTAAATTAGTAGCAATGCGAAACGGCGAACAAATTGAAGGTACCATTGGAGTTGAATTAACTTCAAAGCGTTTTGATAGACTGATAGATGATTATCCTGATCTAAAGAAACGTAAGTATCATGTCTATGGCATGTGTAAAGTGGATTACAATGTATTATATTCTGATTCATCTGATGAAACCACAAATGAAATTAGTTCAAATTCTAATGATCATCTACGGATTCAAAATAAAATCGTAGATGCACTTGCAACTACTTTGGCGTTTCTTTTCCTAATAGGATTAGTGTGTATTTCTGTTTATCTTATAGGCAAATTCGCACTTGCTGTATTAGTGTACATTTTTGACCATTTGAAATTTGATTAATCTAACCAAATAAACCTCAGTTATTTAACTGGGGTTTATTGTTATAGTTTGTTCTTTCATAAATAGTTATCATTATTGCGCAACAAATTAAAATTCTACAGCAAATAAAGACTACGATGAATAGATAGGTTACTCGTATAAATATGATACTTTTAATAACTTTAAGACTTTTAACAAGTAATCTTTTAAAGATTTAACAAAACTATTGAATTAATTAAATAATATATCTTTATAAATTAAAATCCAATATAACAAGATAAAAAACAAGTTAAATTATGTAATTTTTATTGATACACTTCTAAATTAAACACAAAACCCTAACATCATTGTATTCTATGTTTTATGATAGAATATATGTTTAGTTATTTGCTTCATAATTTAATTACCGCTTTAAATCTGGTACATAAATGAAATCAACAAACAATAAATTTTCTGTAGCGCCCATGCTCGATTGGACCGATAAACATTGTCGGTATTTTCATCGGATATTGACCAAACAAACTTTACTGTATACCGAAATGGTAACAACAGGAGCAATCTTATTTGGTAAAGGGAATTACCTTGATTTTAACGTCGATGAACATCCTATTGCTTTACAACTTGGCGGAAGTGATCCCAATGCATTAGCACAGTGCGCTAAATTAGCTCAAAATCATGGTTATGATGAAGTAAATCTTAATGTTGGCTGCCCTTCAGATCGCGTTCAAAATGGGATGTTTGGTGCGTGCTTAATGGGAAATGCTGATTTAGTGGCTAAATGTATTGAGTCCATGCAAGAACAAATTGATATCCCCGTAACGGTTAAAACACGAATCGGGATCGATGATCTAGATAGCTACGCTTTTTTATGCCAATTTATTGAAACAGTTCTACCTTATACTAACACGTTTATTGTACATGCACGTAAAGCATGGTTATCCGGACTTAGCCCTAAAGAAAATCGTGAAGTTCCACCACTTGACTATGAACGAGTTTATCAACTCAAACGAGATTACCCTAACTTAACTATAGCCATCAATGGTGGTGTTAAAACGATCGACGAAATAAAACACCATTTAAATTATGTTGATGGCGTCATGGTGGGACGAGAAGCCTATCAGAATCCCATGTTATTAGCACAAATTGACTCCCAAATCTTTGGCTTAGATACGCAACCCATAGATCCAATAGCGGCAATACGATGTCTTTATCCTTATATCGAACAACAACTTTTACAAGGTGCTCAACTTAATCACATTATGCGTCATACATTGGGTATTTTTAATGGACAAAAAGGTGCAAAACAATGGCGACGCTATCTTAGCGAAAATGCACATAAAAAAGGGGCAGGGATTGAAGTTGTCGAACATGCTTTAAACTTTATTCAGTAACATTGTCAGCGTCATCCTGTTGTTATGGTTGTTTAAAAATTAAGCGTAATTGCAGGTGACAAGCAAATCGTTATATACTATTAAGCCATTTTCATAAAGGTCTAAATTCTGTGCGGTTAAATACAAGTCAGCAACAAGCTGTTGAATATGTTTCTGGCCCTTGCCTGGTCTTAGCCGGTGCAGGTTCGGGAAAAACACGGGTTATAATAAACAAAATTGCTTACTTAATTCGTGTTAAGGAATATTTGCCACGCCATATTGTTGCTGTGACTTTTACTAATAAAGCCGCGCGTGAAATGAAAGAGCGTATTGCTCAATCACTCAGCAAACAAGAGGCAAGAGGGCTTAAAATCTCGACTTTTCATACACTGGGTTTGGATATCGTTCGTCGAGAATATAAACATCTTGGCATTAAAGCTAACTTTTCTTTATTTGATGATCATGATCAAACGGCATTACTCAAAGAACTGACTCAACAATGGTTAGATGGTGATAAAGATCTCATTAACCAACTACGTTCAACTATTTCGAATTGGAAAAATGATATTGTCGACTCAACAATAGCCATGGCTAGGGCTCAAACCAACAAAGAAAACTTATTTGCTCATTGTTATCAGCTTTATGAAAAACAATTAAAAGCTTGCAGTATCTTGGATTTTGATGATCTTATCTTATTGCCTACCTTATTATTAAAAAATAATGAAGAAGTTCGAGAAAAATGGCAAAATCGAGTTCGTTATCTACTCATTGATGAATATCAAGATACTAATACCAGTCAATATGAATTCATTAAATTATTAGTCGGTAATCGAGCCAAATTTACTGTTGTAGGCGATGATGATCAATCGATCTACTCATGGCGAGGAGCCCGCCCTAAAAATTTAGTTTTACTCCAACAAGATTTTCCTAATCTAGAAGTTATAAAACTCGAACAAAATTATCGATCTTCCGGGCGAATTTTAAAAGTTGCCAATATTTTAATTGAAAATAATCCCCATATATTTGAAAAAAAACTATTTTCAGAACTGGGTTATGGTGAAGAGCTTAAAGTTATCTCTGCCGATAGCGAAGAGTCCGAAGCGGAAAAGGTGATCAATGATTTAATTGGTCATCGATTTGCGAATAACAGCCAATATGGTCAATATGCAATTTTATATCGTGGAAATCATCAAGCCAGATTGATCGAAAAAATGTTAATGCAATACCGGATTCCTTATCGAATTTCGGGGGGGACTTCCTTTTTTGCTCGAACTGAAATTAAAGATCTCATGGCCTACTTGCGATTATTGACAAATCCCGATGATGATAATGCGTTCATACGCATTATCAATACGCCAAAACGTGAAATAGGGCCAGTCACGATCCAAAAACTAGGGGAATGGGCAAATCATCGAGCTGTCAGTTTATATCAAGCAAGTCATGATATGGGACTTACGGAAGTATTATCTGGCAAACGAATGGAAACGCTACAACTCTTTATTCAATGGTTTGATTCACTAATTCAAAAATCCCATAATGAACCCATGGAAGCTATTCACGAGTTACTGCATGGAATCCATTATGAAAGTTGGATTTATGAAACATCGCCTTCACCAACCGCAGGACAAATGCGAATGCGCAATGTAGAGCAATTAATCAGTTGGTTAAATGATATGTTACAAGGTGATGACATTGACGAAGGCATGACACTTGAACAAGCTGTAGCAAGATTTACCTTACGGGATATGCTAGAACGCAACGAATCCGAAGAAGAACTCGATCAAGTTCAGCTTATGACGCTTCATGCATCTAAAGGACTAGAATTTCCTTATGTTTATTTGGTCGGCATGTCTGAAGGGGTTTTACCGCATCAAAACAGTATTGATGAGGACAATATAGAAGAAGAGCGCCGTCTTGCTTATGTTGGCATTACCCGTGCACAACAAGAACTCACTTTTTCCTTTAGTCGTCAACGCAAACAATTTGGCGAAACAGTTTACGTAGAGCCAAGCCGTTTTTTGCTGGAACTTCCTCAAGATGATCTCAATTGGACAGATGAACGAACAAAATTATCCCCTGAGAAGAATATGCAACAAGGACAAAGCAGACTTGCTATGTTAAAAGCGCAGATAGCCAATGCTAAATAAATATCAATTACAATTAAACTTGATTCGAAAAAATTTAAAAACAGGCGGAAAAAAGCAGATAGAAATTTAAAATTAAAATTTCCAAATAGAAAATGTTTAAGTGATCGATAGAAGTTAAATAAAACCGATAAACAGGTAACCTAAAAATACCGTTATAACGATTAGCAAATATAGACAAATAAAACGATAAATTGATGATATTTTGATAATCTAAGCAGACAAACGACTAAAAATCATTGACGGATCGAAATAGCTTTATATAATACACAGCGTTAAATCAACAAATCAATGATAACATGTCTCCTTAGCTCAGCTGGATAGAGCAACGGCCTTCTAAGCCGTAGGTCACAGGTTCGAATCCTGTAGGGGACGCCATTTCATCAATGACTCACAATGCCCGACCACGATTAAATCCCATTGATACTTGATTTTTAGAATTTTTAACACGATCTAATATGATTCTATAGGATTGACAACACCAATCTATTAACGGTGTCGTTACGGTATATTCTAATTCAGCAACAAAAAAATACTGTAAATAGGCTAATTGTAAAAGCCATTGAATCTGCAAAACCTAGGATAAACATCCAGTAGAACAAGCCAAATAATCCACCTAAATTCACCACGTATGTGCAAAGTAAGGTGAAAATTAATTTCGCAGTTTATTAACTCATAAACTTTCTAAAACCTATCTTTGATTTTCACATTAACAAAATTTTTTTAGTCATAATCATCTCTAAAAAAGCCCTCAAAAGAAGGCAAAGTATATAAGATGCTCGCCTTTTCGAGCTATCAGTATTCATAAATTCACCCGTAAATAATTTTGTGAATAATGTATTTGGCTGTATAGTGTGCTTTATTTATACACGAGAAACAGATATGAATATATTTAAGAGATTAGTGAAAGGTGATCTAGGCCTAGCTGTAACTTTTTGGGTGTTCGGTGTTTTATTTAGTGTGATTCTAATTGTAATTTATTTTGCAATTACTTCTATTTTCAACGCATATCACGTTCCAACATCGTTTAGAATTAGCGTAATTTTATTTATTTATTCAATTAATTTTTTAAATTCGATTATGGTTCTTGTTGGTTTATTTAATCTATTAAAAAATAATGGCGTTACTTATTGGAGAGTGATAGCTTTGGTTGTCTGGTTATGCGCGACAGCATATTCAGTCTATGATGACAGCTGTGACATACTACATTTAGTTACGCAGTAGCCTTACAACCGTTTACACCTGTATTTTTAACCTGTAAACACACTGAAGTGTTATAAATCGCAATTACCAGCAGTTCCCTAAAATATTAAGCCAACAGTTGAGGCTGATTGACTGCCGTTAATTTTGGTCCGCCGAGCATTTGGTGCATGAATTTGCGTTTTCTTCGATGATAATACAATGATAAGGGCATTATTACCTATTTATTTTTGTTGGATAAAATAATCGATATTCCTTCGATGGCTAATTTTGTATAATTAAAAAAAATCAATTAACAAAAGGAAATTATACATGTTCAAGAAGTTACTAGCTGTATTTGTTGTTAGTTTTGTTTTAGTTGGATGTGGTGATGGTTCACCTAAAGTTGACGCTTCATCTAAGTCAGCATTTCAAACATCAATGAAAGAAATATCGGAAACTTTAAAAGGAGAGGATAGCGATAATTTCAAAAAGGCAATATTTAACATTGTTTTCGCCGCTAGTTTTGAAACTGGAGGTGACGAAGCTAAAATTCAGCAAATATTGAAAGAAAAACTTGATGGTAAAACGGCAAAAGAAATCCTAAAAGAGTATAGCAAAAGTCAACCATAGTAAAAGATTAAAAGCTCGTTAAAAGCGAGCTTTTTTGGGAAAAATAAATGACTAAAAAGTAAAAATATATAATTTTGTCATGATTACCTATCTTATTACTTCTAATGGTGCATTAGGATAAGGGCGATGGAGATAGATTTGATATGAGTAAATATCATTTTTATCTTCTGCAAACAGCGGAGTTTCGCCTTTTTTGTCTTCTAATGTCACTAATCTTCCATTTCCATAAAACATAATATTATAATTTTTGATCGGTTGTATATTTCCTATACTTTTAGATAATCTATTGTCTATATATTGTTCATCTTCTTTAATTAATTCAGTATCATTATATAATGATTTAAAGACTTCGGAATCTCTTACTTTCATAATGGCCAAGAAAGATTTTTTATCGCCTTTATTAATTATATTAGCTAAATGGTTATAATAATCTACGACTTCTTTAAGTAACTTATCCTTATTTTCTTTTCTCAAATCTATGCTGTGTTCCCAATTTTTTAGTTTGTACGGAACATCAATATTGAAAATCCATTCTTTGGTGATTAGTGGCATTTCTGCATGTGGATCATCCAATTTAAATTCGTAAATTAAAGTCGATTTTTGTTCTGAATAAGATGAATATCCATTATTATATTTATAAATACTTAATGTTAGGTAATCAATACCCAATTTATCTACCGTTTTATTTCCATCATTTGGTAATAAGACAATTTGTAATTTTTGTTTTCCCGATTTTAATATAAGATCATTAATAATTAATTCACTATCACTCGAACCTGCTAAATAATTTTTTTCCAAAACCATGTTATTTATGTAAGATTCATACGGATTACCGGAAGTAACTTTTAAAGTATAGATAGTTTCTTGAATTATTTGTTTATCTGTTTTTTGTGCTTGTCCGCAAGAAAACAGAAAACTACTAAGTAAAAAAACGTTTATTAATTTTTTCATGATTACCATACCTTCAACTCATTGCTACCTTGTGGCATATATAAAAAAATACCTCATCCTCATAAGGAGACGTCATTTTTTCTAAAGATTCTTAATTATAATTACCCTTAAATTTAGATGAAAAGATATCGATAGGTACGGAAAAATCGAGGTGTCTAATATCAAAAGGTTTTCCATTGATGATTTTAGAACTTTTTGGTTGCAGGACTTGATTGCATCCGATCCTCAAAATAGGTCATACAAATAATAAGTTTTTTTAAGTAGCTTCAATGTATTCTTTTCCGGAATTATAAATTTTTCTTTCATTAGATAATTTAATATGTTTTCTTTATATAAGTTATATGTTTTCCTTAATACTCATTTGTATATTTTTATCGTTATTTTAGCCCTCCAAAAATTATTGTCTGGTTTAATTGTTTATCAATTTTGTTTTAACCTAATTGAATCATGATCATCATTTCTAACAAAAAGCGGAAAATTAATTTCCGCTTTTTTAATAAAATAACCAGTTTATAACTTTAATGCTTGAACACTTTGTACTAAGTCAGCTAGTTGGGTAACAATTTGGTTACCGGTATTCGCTTCGTCACCACCTAGTGTTTTATTGCGCATAAAGTCAGCTTTGATTTGTTGCCAACGTTTAGTTTGTTCTTTTGTTAACACCCCTCGAATTTCAGCAAGTTTAAGCAGATTTTCTTCTGCGCCGTTGGTCAGCAGTTGTGCCTCGCCCAAGTAGTGATCTTCAATAATTTGATTGAGTTCTTCATCATTCATTACGGAAGAAATTTTTTCGGCTAATTTGTTCATGTTTCGATAACTACCTTGTAGCTTGAACGGCGGTTCTGTTCGGTACTTATCGGATTGCGCTGCGCTAATAATGTATTGCTGATTGACTTTAAAGACCACTTCTCGAATTTTCAGTAAATGACGCAGTACGGCTACAATTTCGCTAATTTCCGCTTGGCTATAGGCATAGCTAAGTTCGTTGGTGTTAAGCGGTTTTCCTTGCGCATGGTCGATAAACTGATATAGGTCATTAAGATCACGTAGTGCCAATGGCGATAATATTGGATTTGATGTTAAGCAGTTTTCAATGTAACTTGATGAAAACACTTCATCCATGCCACCTAAAACTTCACCTAAGTTATAAATATCTGCACGGTTGGCTAACATGTCAGGGATTTTGAAAACCTCACCCGATTCGGTATAAGGGTTGCCAGCCATAATGACACAGAATTTTTTACCCCGTAGGTCATAGGTTTTGGTTTTTTCTTTCCATACCCCTTCAATTCGGCGAGAACCATCACATAACGAAATAAATTTTTGTAAAAATTCTGGGTTAGTGTGTTGAATATCGTCAATATAAAGCATGACGTTATTACCCATTTCGAGCGCTAAATTGAGTTTTTCAAGTTCTTGTCGTGCGGTGGCATTTGGCGCTTGCTGTGGATCGAATGATAATACGCTGTGTCCTAGTGCCGGGCCGTTAATTTTCATAAATATTAAGCCAAGTCGATTAGCCACATATTCCATTAAGGTTGTTTTACCGTAACCTGGTGGCGAGATAAGTAGTAATAACCCCATTAAGTCAGTACGGCGACTTTCACCGACAGTGCCCATTTGTTTTGCTAAATTGTCCCCAATGATTGGTAAATAAACTTGGTTGATTAGTTTATTACGCACAAATGAACTGAGTGGTTTAGCTTTGAATTCTTCAAGATGTAATTGCTCACGTTGTTCATCCAGCACTTCTTGACGCAGGCTTTGGTAATGTTGGAATTGCGGTATAACGACACGTGATTGTTTACGCATGCGACTAAAGAAGTCATCAAGATTGATTTGTAACACCCCTTGCGTAATTGAAGGGTGTTCACCTAATAAATCATTGACGGTGATATCAAGTTCAATTTCGCTGATTGCTAAAGTGATGTTACTTTCTTTATCCAACATGCATAGTAAAGTGGCTTCGGCAATGTATTCACTCAATTTTTGATATTGGGGTAGGGTACAAAGCCCTTTAAACCAACTTTCAATAAGATTCCAACGGTCAGCCAGTCGTTTTTTAAGATTTAATTGCGATTGGTTAAAATCACTCCACATGTGCGATTCTTCTAATCGAGTATTTAATCCTTCATATAAATAATGGCTATATTTGCTTAACGTAAATTGTTGTGGAATTTCAGCTAAGACATAGCTTAAGTATTCGCTTGCCTGTTTAATATGGTAAGGTTCATGTTCGATTGGCTGTTTTTGTAAGAATAGAGTGAGTTCAACCGATATTTCGTTTTGTAGATTTTTTAATCCTTCTTCATGTCCGAATAATGCTTGTATATCCTTACACGTTTTGGCACGTTCTGGCCATAATCTGACGATATCATTTTTTTGATTATGATACCAAAACAGTATCGCCACGCTACGTGCTAATGGATTGTATCTAAGTAGTTTGGCGGCTTCACCAAGAGGGATGATTTTCGATAATATTTTTACCGCATCGTGATCATGTATCCCTTTTTCATAACCTTCTCGATAGCGTAAGGCAGCGTAGTCACGTACCGTTTTATTTAGAATTTCGGGTTGATTAAGTTGGCTGATTAAATCTTCATAACTTAAATTATGTTCTTTTTTTAATGCCGAGTTGATGATCGAATAGGCAAGATACTCTGCTCGATAGACAGTAGGGGATTCAGATTCAAGCGAAATAGTCCAAAAAGGTTGATAACTTTCTAATTTTGGATGGACTATTTTTTCTTGGTAATCGGTACCCGTTAATTGTAAGTAAAGATGATGTTCTTTTGGTACAATGGTTAGGTCAAGTTCTTGTGTGTTGACGCTAAATTTATGTCTTGGCCCTAATTTAATGACATTTCCACCCGATTCAAAAATTTCGGATTTGTCACGTAAAGAACGTATTGCTTGATCTCTGGCACTTTTGAAGCGTGATTCAATATCATCAGCTTTGACATTATCAAAAAGTGCACGTAATTTTTCGACTATTTCACGAATTTTCAGCGCTAAAGGATCGGCAACAAAAAAGGCATTGAGTTCGTTTTGATCTGAAAATTTAGCGGTTCGTCTTGGAATACTGTCTAAAATTCTATCAGCAGCAGTGAGTAGCGATTCCGTTCGTCTTGTTCGATCTTCCAGTAGCGCTTGTTTGTGCGTTTCGAATGATTCTAAAATTTCTTCACGTTTTGCCAGTATGTCATTTAAAAACTCTTCACTTTCGCTAAACTGATTTTCCAGTTCTTCAAGTTGAACTAATAGCCTTGATAGTTCATCGTCACATTTTTCAGGTGTGGTGGCTAAGCTTAATGCACTGGCAATACTTTGACTAAATAGTTTGAATTGCGCACCAAATTGCGCCACCATTTCAACGCTGGATAGATTTTTCCGTTTTTGGTTAATGCGTGCTTTGGTTTGATTGAGTTTGGCATAAACTTCGGCGATCGATTCAATGATTTTGGTTTGTAGTGTTACATCATCAAATTTTAATGATGCCATTAATTGTGAAAGCATATCTAAGTTTTCAGACATTTGGTCAGCGGTTTTTATCGGTTCGATAAGCTTGGCGACTGTGTCCGCTTTAGTAAGATACTTTTCAATTTCATCTATTTGGGTGATGAACGGTTCGAGCGCTTTGTCACTGCCTAAAAATTCGGCTGTCGCTAATGAAACGATAGATTGGCGTTCTTTTAAGGCTTTTTCCATTATGTCGATCTGATTCAAATCAATATAACGGTAGGTTCTTAATGTCACTAAACTACCTAACTGCATTTTTATCGCATTTAGCGCATCGACATATTCTTGTGTTTCTTGCCAGCTGTCGGGATAGAGTTTGGCTAATAAGTCTTGTTGATTTGAAATCGCTTCACGCATGGCGCTTTCAGATTGTCGGCGTATGCTTTCCACTTTTTCATATTCATCTATCACTAATTCACTCGTTTGTATAATGTTACGTAGTACAGGCGTAAAAGATAGATTTTTCTCGTCGTTGAGCCAAAAATAGCTGTCAAATAACCGTTTTGTGTCTTCACTTAGTTTGCTGTATAGTTGGGATGAAACCGATTGGTTATCAATTTCACGTGCAATAAAGTAAAGATCTGAAATCCCTCTGACCAGTTCCGCATTACCAATCTTGCCTAAAAAACTGTTGTTAGTTGGTTGTGTTGCTGCAAATTCGTCACTATAAAAGGGGGTTTGCCAAATTTGCATTGGATGAACACGAGTCGGGTCATTATTTTCACCTTCAAATACCACCATTCGACCGTCTTCAAACACTGCATAACCATGACCTAAAATTGGATTATCAAGTTTTCGTTCGATCATGTTGTAGTTGAACAATGCTAAGCGACCTGAACTTGGTTCATAAAATATGTAGAGAACATCTTCGCCATTGGGTGAACGTCTGATACGTCTAAATCGCATACCCGACCTGGATTGATCGAAAGTTTTATATTCCCCATTTTGTAGATAATATCCACCAGGAAAGATCACACCATGATCTTCCGGTAGCTGAATACAGGCTTGTCCAATAAAATCGATACGTTGGGCTTTTTGAGTGAGGGTGTTATAGATTAAATAGCGCCAGTTTTCTTCACGATACGGTAAGACTTTTAGCAAAATTAAGGATCCGACTTTTGCGTATTCAATTTTGGCATCGTTAATGGATTGATTTTTGTCGAGTACTTCTTCACTGTAGATTCCCAGCCCGTCATTGGTGTTGTTTTCACATTTTATGGTTAAGTCACCGCCAATGGTTTCAACAAAGACTGTATCTAAAATATTTACATGAGGGAATCGTCCATTGACGATATTGTCACGTGTGGTTTCAATCCATTCAAAATCGTAAGCTGGTGGTAGCGCTATATCACGTTCACCACGATTATCAATGTAATCAATGGTTTTTTTATCACTCGAAATTGACCAACGAAAAACACGAATGTCACTGACTCGCTCACCAATTTGGAAACTGGCAAGTAGCTTTCCATCTCGTTCAACTAATTGAAGTAATTGTGCATTTTTATAATAGGTGTAGAGTTCATTAAAATCTTGAACAAAACGATCAATATTTAAAAAGGTATTGGATAGATCAACCGAATCGGCTTCGTAATTGCTATCTCGTTCTACAAGTTGATAAAGCGAAAATACGTCTTCGATTTTGGTTTCTTTTTTTAATCCTAGAAAGACGTTGTAACCAAAAAGTAACCAATCACCAAATCGAACGATGTCTCTGGCGATACAGTTATTTTCAGTTCTGATGCGAATACGTCCGATAATTGACATGTCACTTTTGCCAAATTCGGTCAGTCGTTGTTGGTTTAAGACTTCGGTTTTTTGGTTTAGTTCTTGTCCTAGCGAAGTCAAACGTTTACGAAGGATTTCATAAGCACCGCCTTCGGCGACCGCTTTATCGAGTGTTGTTTGTTGTTCGTTTTCTTGTTCTATTTCTGCCATTTTTAACTCTTGATCATTATCCAGAAAGGCGACAGTTTTCGGTAGGCTATGATTGCCTTACCGAAAACAGTTGATAGTAATAATGTTGTTTTAACCATTATCAGTAAAGTGCAGTTGGGTTAGCTGTCACTTTCTTTATTACTATCAGATGGTAAAAATTGTTTAGCTAAAGCTTTTAAGTCAGTATTTTTTAATGTGTCTTTGATATCAATGTCTTTATTTCCGGATAGACGTGATAAGACTGATTGTAGTGCAGATTGCAGAACAGGGCTTTGGTTAACTGTTCCTTCAATTGCTTTACCTACGCTAATGGCTTTCGAGAAGCTGTTAAAGAAGTTGTCATTACCGCCAACAATTTCAATATTTGCTTTACTAAATGCAGCTGCAAGTACGTCTGCTTGTTCTTTAGCGATTTCTTTATTCGCTGCAATTGCTGCCATTGCTTGTTCAAAACCTTTTTCGAGTGCCAAGCGGAACTCTTCGTGATTTTTAGATTGTTCACTCATGGTGCCCATTGCTTGGAATTTTTCAATTAAACCATTTGCTTCAGCAGTTAGGCGTTCACGTATGATCAGTGCTTCAGCCAGACCTTGTTCTTTCATTGCAGCGGCTTTAGCAAATCCAATGCGTTCATCACCACGTGCTTGAGCAGATAGTTTTTCTTCCAATATTTTCGCTTCGGTCAGACCTTGTTTTTCAGTTGCTGTCGCTTTCGCTTCAATGACTTTTGCTTCAGATAATCCTTTTTCTTGATTTCCTCTTGCTTCTGCTAATAAGGTTTCAGCGGTAATGTTGGCTTTGACTAATCCTTCTTTTTCTTCCGCTTCGGCACGTGCTTTACGTACTTTTGCTTCAGCAAGTCCAATTGCTGCTTCTTCTGCTTCAATACCTTGAGCAAGTTGTTTTTTCGCTTCGGCTTGTTTTGCAGCAGCTTCAAGTTCGGCTTGTGCCATGGTGCTAAGTTCGACCGCACGATGTTTCGATGCTTGTTCATCCGCTTCGGCTTGTTTAACTTGTTTGACTAATTCTTGCTCTGCTCGTGCTTCGGCTTCGATAATTGTTGTTTGTTTTTCTCGATCCGCTTTGGATACTTCACGCACTTCTTTGATGTTTTCTTCTTCAATCGCAACGGTTTTTTCAACGGCAACACGTTCACGAATCACATTGGCAATATGTTTCTTTTCTTCTTCAAGAACTTTATCTTTTTCGATTCGTTGTAATTCAACTTCACGTTCACGAGCGACGATTTCAAGTGAGCGAGCACGTTCAACACGTTCTTCTTCAATGGCAATTGCACGTAAGCGGTTTTGTTGTGCAACTTCTACTTCACGTAGACGATTTTCTTCACGAACTTCAATTTCTTGTTGCGATTGAATTCTTGCTTGTTCGGCTTTTAATCGCTCTTCTTCTTGAACTTTTAATGTTTCAGCTTGTTCACGTGCTCGAATCGTTTCAATTTCACGTTTTTGACGGGCTTCGGCATCGGCTTGTTGACGCTCAAGTTCTAATTTAGCTTCAATCGTTTCTGTGTCTTTTTTCTTTAAGGCTAATTCAAGATCTCTTTCTCGTTTGTTGGTTTCATCTTTATGGATAGCGGTGATAGCCGTGATTTTATTAATCCCTTCTGCATCAAAAATATTATCCGGATCAAGCGATTTAATCGGTGTTTGCTCTAAGTAATCGATAGCGACATCTTCTAAAGCATAACCGTTAAGATCTTTTCCAATCACATCAATGATTCGTTCACGGAAATTCATCCGATCTTCAAAGAGTTTGGCTAGTTCGAATTGTTTACCAACCGTTTTTAACGCTTCCGAGAATTTAGCACTAAATAGGGTGCTGACGGCTTTTTGATCTGATGCACGATCAACGCCGATCGATTTTGCCACTTTTAACACATCTTCTGTGGTTTCGTTGACACGTAAATAAAAGGCAACACAAATATCTGCACGTAGATTATCTTTACAGATTAATCCGTCTTTGCCTCGACGTTCCACATCAAAAGTAATCAATGATATTTTCATAAATTCTTTTTTGTAGATTACAGGATAGACTAACGCGCCAGTAAAGTGTACCTTCGGTCTTGACGTCATATCGTTAACAATAAGTGCAGTACCTTGCGGCACTTTTATATAAAATGCTTTGAATAATAAGAAAAATCCAACAATAACAAGGAATATAATTCCGATTGTTAACAAGAAAAATATGACTGTATCTTGATTGATTGACATGATTTGTTTTTCTCCAAAAAAATAATTTTGTTATCCATTAAACTCGTCGAGGCTAATAATTTCATAGCTATTATTTGTTTTATCATAGCTTAGCAAAATGGCTTTATCGCCACGTTTGAATTGATATGATTCGTTACATCTAACTTGTAAGATTAGACCTGCTCCACCGTCTTCATACGTTGCTTCACCTTTGGTTTCGCTGACAGTACTGGAACGGATTTCAACAGTTTGACCTAATAATGATTGATGACTATTGGCTGTATTGAGTTTGCTAAAAATAGGGCGTAGAGGTTTTATTGTAAATGCGGTTAAGTACACCGCCGCGATGAAGGCAGTTATGAAAATTATTAATCCTAATAAGTAGTAAATTAGCGCATAATGACTAATTGGTATCATGAAAAAACGAAAAGAAAAATAGCAGATTGACCATCCAAATAAAGAGATTAGGGTAATGACTAATGTCATGGGGACTTCGTTGAATCCTAACTTCATGAGTAGGCCGCTAAATCCTGAAGCTGGATTATCAGTTGATAGTTGTTTGACATCTATATCAAAATCAATGTCTAAGCAATCAACCGTTAAAACGCCAATTGATGCAACCAACCAATACAGTACGCAAATCGTGACTAATCCACTAAAGATGACGACTGGAAAAGAAAAAAAGATTCCCCAGAATAGATCCATTATATTTCCTTAAATTTCATTCTTCCAAATAGCTATATTTATAATTTTTAAGTTTAAAAAATAAATAACTATTTTAGTTTGTTTGTTTTTCTTTTAATCTGGCTAAAATTGCCATCGCGCTTTGATTGCCTGTTTTAATTCCTGCTGCTTCGAGCTTGTTATCAAGTGAACTTTCATTTTCTGCTGTTGCCAGTTCATTTTTTGCTTCAATAATGGCAGCATTTTTTTCCTGACGTTTTTTGATACGTTCTAAAGAATCTAACGCCGTTTGTAATTTAGCGGTCGAACTTCCATAACGTTGAGCAATCGCAGTTTGAGCTTTTTGCACGCTTTCGGTCGCTTTGACAATATCAACTTGTTGTTTTAAATTGCGAATGTTAATTTCAGTTTGTGAAATGGTTTGACGCAAGTTTTTTACACTGTCAGAAAAATAGGTCACCTGTTTTTGGTAGTTATCATGTTCGTTTTCAAGTGTCACTAATTTTTCAGCAATTTCTAATGCAAGTTCTTCATTATCTGAATCTAATGCTTTTACTGCGTAGCCTTCGTATTCAGTAATTTGAGTTTTAACTCTTTTTGCTTCTTTTTCCGCTATTTTTTGTTGAGCAAGAACGTTAGCTAGCGACTCTTTTGCTTGTTTAAGTTCTGCATCGGCGTCTCGGATTTCTTGATCCAATATGCGCAAAGCTTGGGTATCGATAATGGATTCACCGGCTTCGTTAATACCGCCTCGTAGTGCCGTAATCAGTTTTTTGAAAATGGTCATTGTTTAATCTCCTTATTGTTGATATTTATTCTGTAGTTAAATATTAAAGTAATGTTCGTAAGCTTCGGTCGCTTTGATCACATTATCGGATAAGGTTTCTAATTCATAAATGACATTACTTAGTATCGATGTCGCACTAAGCGCACCATACATAATATAGTTAACTGAGCCATCTCCCGTTTTTTCAATCGCAATGGTTGATAATGGGAAAAGTTTACGAGTGCATAAAATTTCTTCGTTAAATTGGGATTGTTGTTTAATTATATTAACAGGCCAAAGTAGCGCTTCAACAATAATTTGTTGATTTGATACACTTAAAAATAGTGGTAAGTCACCATATTCATGCATGATAATATGCAAACAAGCATCAACACCATCAATGATTTCGATACTTGCAGAACCTTGTTTAACTAATTCAGAATTGTTTAATTCATCATAAAGATCTGTAATTAACCAAACTTTATTATTTTTCATTTCATTATATTCCTGTTTATCATTAAAACGCTGGTTGTTTATTACCAAAGGTTGTCGAAATTGCTTTTCAATGTCGAGTAACCTTGAAGTATTTTCTGGCAAAATCCAAACTTCTTTTTTGATTAAGCCCTGATCACGCAGACGTTGTCGATACTGCTGCTGATAAAAAGCTGAGCTTTTTGTCTCTTTCATTTTTTTCATAAAAATTAGTTAAGATTTTGTTAGTGTTTAATGTGAACAATATTATCATAAAAATATTACATGTAAATATTACATGTAATATTTTTTATGATGATTATTTATTCATGAAAAATTGAGTTATTTTTAAATAATTATTTGATTAATTGTACTTTATTAATAGTTGTCTGTTGAGTAGCCATTAACGATAGGATAATTAATCTTTATTAAGCGCAGTATTATCAAATATATTTAATAAGTGTTCAATTTAATTTGTTGTTTTTTTTAGTTTAATATAGTTTTAAATTATATTAATCATTTTTTAACAAAAAAACCCGCACAAGCGGGTTAGTTGTCAATGTTATTTAGTAACAAGGCTGTTTTAAAAATCGATATCTAAGCCGAGTTGGAATGTTCGACCTGGTGCAGTAAATAGGTCGAGGTATTTACGATCGGATGTACGATATAACTTGTTATTACTTAAATAATCCCAGTATTTTTGGTCAGTAAGATTATAAATACCACCACTTAACTTGACGTTTTTAGTGATGTTAACATAGCTGGTTAAGTCAATGACACCATGTCCTGCGATTCTAAAATATTCTTCTTTTGAATCAGGAATGGGGTTACCATCATTGTTATAGGATTCCCGTGAAGTTGGGGTGGTTTTTTTGCCTTTTTGGAAAGTTGCATTAATTGCAATACCATAAAATTTATTTGGATCATCCCATGCTAAACCAATGGTACTTTTGAGTGGGGCAATAGAGTCCATTTCAATGTATTTATCACCTAAATAGCTCGATTTTGATTTACCTTGGTTGTAGCCAATTGCAAATTTAGCTGTTAAGCCATTAGCTTGGTCGAACCATGAACCAAAATTAAATTCACTGCTTAATTCAGCACCATAGATATACGCTTTATCACGGTTTTCAGCTTGATAAACCAGTCGATTACCGGTTCCGACAAAATCTTTTTTATAGCGAGTGTAAGCGATAAAGTTTTTGTATTTATTGTAAAAAGCTGCCGTTGATAAGGTTATTCCTGTCATGGGATGACCTTTAACACCTAATTCAAAATTGTCGCTTGTTTCGGTTTTGAGATTAGAGTCACCAACCAGTACATACATGGTGCTATGCGCTAAATAAGAACCATAAAGTTGATTTTGGTTTGGCATTTGTGCGCTACGCTTATATTGAAGGTAAGCTGTAAAATTAGGATTGATGTCGTACATCAAAGCGAGTGAAGGTAATAGTTGAAAATCACTGTTACTTTTATATTGTTGACTTAGTTTAGATGCATCAGCAATGGTGACAGCCATATTTTCTAAATGACGTGGCTTTGTTTTTTGATAAATTGCTCGAATGCCAGGTACTAAGTAATAGTTATGATGATCATTAATATTGAAGGCGATTCGGTCTTCAATAAATCCACCAAGTTGATAAGTACGGCTGTCAGCTTGGGGTTTAGTGTAATCTCCGTCAGGGAAAATCTTTCCATATCTTGGTTTGGCTGATGTATAAAATGGCGATTCGTCCTCACTCCATTTACCATTTAAACCAGCACTTATTTTTTGATTATTATATTGTTTTAGCAAGGTGGTAATAAAATTATAGGCTTTAGTATTGTAATTGGTTTGAATGTTATATTGACCATTTGTTGTGTGATTTAGATAAGTGCTGTCATACACATTCGTGCGTTGATAATTTAATTGCGTTGTCAGGCTATCTATCCAATTAATATTGGTTGGTGTCCATATATCTTTTATCGCCAAATTGAAGCGGTTGTTTTTACTTCGTTGCTTATCATGCGATTCAATTTTTTTACCATTTTTGTCCCATGTATCATAATGAGAATGTTTAGTTTTATTATTGTAATCGATAGTTGTGTTAAGTTGATGCTCATCAGTCATTTGCCAGCTGAAACCCGCAAGGATTGAATTTGAATGGTAGTTTTCCGGATAGTTATTAATTGAGTTTCCGTAATTTCTTCCTTGCTGTCCATCACGACGACTTAATACGATAATTCCGTTTAGTTCATCATCACCGCCTGCTAATGTGATACCTTGATGATAGCTTCTGTCGGTGCTGTCATAATTATTTTGGAATCCAAAATAGCTGGTTTTTCCGGGATAGAGGTAATAGCTAGCAGTTTTAGTTTGAAACGACACCGATCCACCAAGTGCATTATTGGCATTACTTACCGAAGTTGCGCCAGATTGAATATCGACTTTGTTATACATATAGGTATCGATGTAATCGCGTCCTATTCCATACGAGCCAAAACCCGCTCGCCCGACAGAATTAACGCGTCCTTGTGCAATAGGCAGTGGCATTCCGTCAATATCGATAGAAACGCGATTAGCATCTAATCCTCGAATGTTGTAACCTGTAAAGCCTCCTCTGTCCCAACTACTTTTACCACTGCCAGAACCCGATATGTTGCCCGATGCTGAAATCAATGGTTGGTAGCGCATAAGCGTGCCAAAATTAGTCCCGCCGTCTCGTCGAATATCTTGTTCGGAAATTTCAGTATTGATACCCGGCTGTTTGATTGATTCGTGTGCCGTTACTGTCATGACATCGTTGATTTTTTCATCATCATGTTTTTCAGTTGCTATGGCAGGCATAACGAATGTTAAGCCTAAAGCTAGTGTGCCCGTTTTTTTTAAATTCTTAATGTATAACATGTTTAACCTTCAATCTTACTAATCTAAATTAAATGATTTTTATCATTCGTTAAAAACAGTTTTCGTGATGTTTGATTGTTTTATCGTTACTGTTAAATGCCTTTAATGCTGAATAATCTAAAGTACTTTCAATTGATTATTCTGGGTAAAAAATTTGATAAAGCTGGGTAGCAACTTCATCCACTCGTGGCCCAATGCCAAAAAGATAACTGTCATCAATGGTTTTAATTCGATTATTTTTGTAAGCCGATGTTTCGGTTATGCCAGATATCGTTTGTAATTTATTCATACCCCCTAATTGTTGTATGGAATGGCTGTTTAATAAAATAACATCAGGATTCATCGCAATTAGCGATTCGGCGCTGTAATTTTTATAGCTGTTATGCGTCGCTAGATTTTCACCGCCTGCAATGGTGATTAAGGCGTCAGCAGTGGTATTTTTACCGGCAATGGCATTACTTCCTCCCATTGTCATCATGAATAATACTTTGGTTTTTTGGGGATGCGTTTTAATCTTGTCTTGTAGCTTGGAAAGATGGGTTTTTATTTTTGTAATTAATTGATTACCTTCATGTTGCTTGTTAAGTTTTTGAGCAATTTTGTCAATGTTTTGATAAAGTAATTCAACCGTACCGGGGACGCGTGGTAATGCCAATACGTCAACGTTAGCTTGATGCATTTGTGTTAAAACGTTGTCGGGTTCAATATCATTAAAGGCAATAAATAGCGTTGGTTTAAGCGATAATATACCTTCTATGTTGAGCAGTTTCCAATATCCAATTTGGGGTAGATGTTGAGTTGTTGCCGGATACGTACTGGTTTTATCAACACCGACCACTTGTTGATCTTCTCCCAAAGCATAAACAATCTCTGTTAACGATCCCCCAGCAATGACAATTCTTTGATTAGCTGAACTGATATTTATTAAACCTGATAATGTAAGCATAAGTAAAATAACACTCAGGTTTGTATATATTTTTTTAATCATTACATAATTCCTATAGCTAAAATACAGTTGCATTACACTATATTGAAAATGAGAACTATTATCAATAGTGATATGGTGATATTTTTACGTTTTAGTTGGATATTCGCTTTAAAACTAAGGGGAATAGAGTAAGAACAATGAATGTTATAAGTGATTATTTTGTTAAAAATGGCAAAAAATTGAAAAAAGGAGATTCAAATTGGTAGTAAAAGAATCTCATCACTCATTGAAAAAATAAAAATATCTATCAAAGTATCAAATGGTTAATAAAAAATTAAATAAAATATATTGATAAATGATAATAATTATTATTTAATCTTTACAGAATATTTAATCAGAATGGCAGTTATGAAATCTTTAGATGTTAGTCCTTTTTATGCGTTAAATTCAGCACTTCCTTTTAAGGATCGCTGGGCGGTTATGCCCTTACAGGCAAGTTTACCCGTTGCCCCACACGAAATTGAACAAAAATGGCAAGAAATTCAAAATGCTGATTTGCGTGGTCGAAAGCGTCTTATTTATATTCATATTCCTTTTTGTGACATTCATTGTCAATTTTGTGGCTTTTATCAAAACCCCTTGCGTAAATTTGATACAAGTACTTATATCGATTATTTATTGAAAGAAATTTCATTGGAAATTAATAATAAAGCCATGCAATCCGCCCCCGTTCATGCCATTTATTTTGGCGGTGGTACGCCTTCGGCTTTAGCTGCTGGGCAATTAGCACGCGTTATCCGTTATCTTAAGCAATATGCGCCTTTAGCCCCCGATTGCGAAATTACGGTAGAAGGGCGTATTTCTGATTTTGATGATGAAAAAGTGGATAGCTATATTGAGGCGGGTGCTAATCGATTTTCAATTGGCATACAAACCTTTAATACGACAATCAGACAGAAGTTAGGTCGTCAATCAACAGAACAAGAAATTATCAAAAATTTTGAGCGTATTGCTTCACGTGATAGTGTGGCATTAGTCTGCGATTTGATGTTTGGTTTACCTAATCAAACTATTGAAACTTGGCAACGTGATCTTGAAATCGTCAATGATCTTCCGTTAGATGGTGTTGATCTTTATTCACTAAATTTACTACCTACCACACCGTTAGCAAAAGGGGTAGAAAACAACCGTATAGCGTTGCCGTCAGTAAGTGACAAATGTCATTTTTATCATCAAGGTGCTGAGTTTTTAGCTAAACAGGGGTGGGTTCATTTGACCAATGCGCATTGGGCTAAAACAAGTCGTGAACGTAACTTGTACAACTTTTTGATTAAGCAAGGTTCGCATTTTTTTGGTTTTGGATCGTGTGCTGGTGGTAAATTAGATACGCATTCGTATATGCTTCATCGTGACTTAAACCAGTATTATATGCAACTTGATCAGGGCAAAAAACCCCTAATGATGTTAACAGGTAAATCCTTATTAGGGGATTGGTTACATCAATTACAAGCAGGCATTGAGAAAGGTCGAGTGGATTTGACTAAATTGACCGAGCATAGTCATTTATTTGATCCTTTAATTAAACAGTGGCATCAAGTTGGTTTACTTCAAGATGAGGATCATTGTTTACGACTGACATTATCTGGTCGTTTTTGGTCAAGCAATATTTTACAAGCTTTGCAGCAGTTGTTATTACAACTGAACAACCCCGAACATATTGAATTACAGCATAAAATGGCAAAGGCTAAACTAGCAATGAAAGGTCATCCTGCTATGCCTGGTGCACATTCTGAAAAGAAAAATAATCAACCTATTTCACATCATTAAAGGATATTAACATGGTAGATAAGCAAACTCATCTCAGTAATCTTTCAACTTATATGCAAACCAATCCCGAGGAGTTATTAGAAAAAATTGCTCAAGATCATCAAGTGACTTTGACGCAAGTTATTCAAGCCTTACCGGATGCGAAAATTGTTGATGGTTCTTATTTTGATATGATTTGGGATGAAGTGACAACTTGGGGCGATGTGTTATTTTTGATCCATACCGGAGATGTGATTGCTGAAATTTCAGGTGAATTACCGCCAGGTTCGCATAGTCAAAAATATTTCAATTTACGTCATCAAAAAGGATTAAGTGGTCATATTAAAGCTGAACATTGTCAATATATTGCTTTTATTGAACGTAAATTTATGAAAATGTCGACAGCTTCGATGATCTTTCTTAATCATATGGGACAATCAATGTTTAAAATTTTTGTGGGTCGTGATGAAAAACATCAGTTAAAACAAGATCAGTTAGAAAAATTTAGAGCATTAGCAAATAAAATTAACTAATGTTGAGATGATAATAGCATGAAAACAATATTAGTTTTTGGTGTCAGTCCAAAATTGGGTACGGGTTATCAGATTTGTCAGTTAGTTAAACAGTGCCAACCAAGTTGGCGTTGTATTGCATTGGTACGAGACGAAACTTTTGCCAAGCAGTTAAGTGAGCAAGGTATTGGGTGTCATGTCGGTGATGCGACCGACTCATCTATGGTTAGCCAGCTTTGTGCATTAGCCGGACCTGACGCCACAATTATTTCAACACTGGGTGGGGAAACCGGAAATTATCTAGCACAACGTATTATTATTGATTGTGCTGAACAAGCCAATATAAGGCAGATGGTGTTAGTCACATCCTTAGGTTGTGGTGATACATGGTCAACATTATCTTTACGAGCTAAACAAGCGTTTGGACATGCGGTACGTGAAAAATCGTTAGCGGAAGTTTGGTTACAAACTAGCACGCTAAAATACCTTATATTAAGACCGGGTGGATTACAAAATGGGGAACTAACAGGTAATGCAAAATGCTATTTTCAGCAAGAGGTACATGGACTGATTCATCGTATCGATTTAGCGAAAGTCATTATTGATAAAATAGCGCATCAGCAACTTGATAATAAAGCTTATACTGTTATTGATCCGAATCTTAAATTTGAACATTAAAATAGCATGAATGTAATTAAATCCATATTTTTAGCGAGGATAGTGAGTGCAACGTTATAGTCATCGTTCATTGTTATGGGGACTGTTTATCGTGCTGTTGGTTTTGATGGTTTTATCAGCTAATACGGGTGCTTTAACATTTCCAGTTTCTCAGTTATTGTCATTATCATTTGATGATCCATTGATGAATATTTGGTTGAATATACGTTTACCTCGTATTTTATTAGCAGTGATTGTCGGTATGGCATTAGCAACTTCAGGCGCTGTCATGCAAGGATTATTTCGTAATCCTTTAGCGGATTCAGGTTTGTTGGGCATCAGCAGTGGCGCTGGTTTATTGGTTGGTTTGTCAATTTTATTTCCGACTATCTTTCCACCAATTATGATGCTGTATGGAAAAATGTTTGCTGCTTTTTTGGGTAGTTTATTCATCTGTTTTCTGATCTATCTTTACAGTCTTCATGCCGAGTGTAATTTGGCCAAAATGGTGTTGTTGGGTGTAGCAATCAATGCCATTATCGGAGCAGTAATGGGATGCCTAAGTTATATTAGTGATGAAGCACAATTAAGACAAATGTCACTTTGGTCAATGGGGCATTTGGGTAAAGGATCGTGGGAATTAGTGTTAGTTGCTACTTCGTTAATTATCCCTGCTTTGTTAGCCATTTTGGTCCTTTCTCATCAGCTCAATATATTGCAATTGGGGGATGAAGATGCGCACTATTTAGGTATTAATGTTATTCGTTTGAAGCAATATTTGTTGGTGTTTAGTGCCATTTTAATCGGTACATCGGTTGCAGTAAGTGGCATTATTGCCTTTGTTGGTTTGGTGGTTCCTCATATGATTCGATTACGTATTGGGGCTAATCATAGTGTGTTATTACCTGCATCGGCATTGGCAGGTGGCTGTTTATTACTTTCTGCCGATACTCTGGCAAGAACGGTTGTTGCACCGACTGAAATACCGGTAGGGTTATTGACAAGTTTAATTGGTGGACCTTATTTTCTTTGGCTCATTTTAAGGCACAAATAACGGGTATAATTTGACGATGTTGACAGCAAAAAACTTAACTTTTTATTGTGGTACTCGGTGTTTAATCGATGATGTGTCTTTAGATATTCAAGCTGGCGAAATTGCCATTATCATTGGTCCTAATGGTGCAGGTAAATCAACTTTATTACGGCTTTTAACGGGTTATCAGACACCATCATCTGGCGATATTTATCTTTTTGATAAAACGATGACACAATGGTCTGCTAAGCAATTAGCTAAAGTGAGAACGGTGATGTTACAGCATAGCCAGATGACGTTTCCTTTTACGGTAAAAGAAGTGGTGGCAATGGGGCGAGCACCTTACGGTAAACTTCATTTCGAGCAAGCCATTCACGAAACTATGCAACAAACTGATTGCTTGAAGTTGGCTAACCGTGATTACCGTAGCTTGTCAGGCGGAGAACAGCAACGTGTCCAATTGGCTCGCGTTTTGGCACAATTATGGCAAGAGGAGCCAACTGAAAAGCTACTTTTTTTAGATGAACCCACTTCAGCATTAGATTTGTATCATCAGCAACATACATTGCGATTATTAAAGCAACTCGCCAAAGAACAGCAACTGGCAGTGTGTTGTGTGTTACATGATCTTAATTTGGCTGCCTTGTATGCGGATAAAGTGTTGCTTCTTAGTCAGGGAAAAATCGTTAAGCAAGGTGTACCTGCTGAAGTATTAACTGTTGAAAATATTAATCATTGGTATGGGGTTGAATTAGGTATTATTCCGCACCCTAGTAATGCTATGGTTCCGCAACTCTATTTAATGCCTTAATTTTGATAAATTAAGTTAATCAATCGCTCCATTTTTAAGCAATTTCAGTATATAATTAAGAAAACTTAACAAATGGGGCTTATAATGACGAATGAAAATAGTGAAAATTCCGTTCCTGTTTCAGATCTTATATCAGCAAAACCTGTTTTTAGTTGTCAATTTGATGGTAAAGGTAAAGCCAATCCTTTAAGTAATGATTGCCAAGCGACGGTGCAAAAGCCATGTTGGATCCATCTGGATTTTGCTAAATCCGAAACGATTAAGTGGATTAATCAGACAAAATTGATTCCGGATTTAGTGAAAAATGAGTTAATTAAACCCAACCAAATATCGAAAGAAATTCGTTTTGATACGGGTATTTTAGTCGTATTAAAAGGTGTCAATTATACGCCAAATGAATTACCCGATCCGATTGTAACCTTCCGTTTTTATATTACCGATAATCTAATTGTTTCGACCCGACATCAACAAATCGATGCGATTTTCCAATTAAAAGATAATTTAGAAAAAGGGATAGGGCCTGTTGATGTTGCTGATTGGTTAATTCAAGTATCCGAACTCATTAGTGATCAAGTCAATTTATCATTTGATAGTGTACATAACAAAATTGTTAAACTTGAAGACTTAGTATTAAATCAGCGAATTCTTTCACATAAAGAAATTGGTCGAGTACGTAAACAGTTGATCATTCTTCGTCGATTATTATCTCCGCAGCGGGATATTTTTGTTAAAATTTCAACCGAAAGGATTTCTTGGATTGATGATAACGATCGCCAACGTCTACATGATATTTCTAATCAACAAAGCCACTATGTGTCAGATATCGATAGTTGCTTATTGCGTCTTGCCTCGATTATGGAGCAAATTAATAGCTTTTTGGCAGAATCGACCAATAAACGAATCTATTTAATGTCACTATTTACCATTATATTTACACCAATCACGTTTATAACCAGTTTACTTGGTGTCAATCTTGCCGGTATTCCTTTTAGTGAGCATCCTTGGTCTTTTGTTGGGTTAATCTTGATTCTTATTGTTATTTCTATTGTGTCTGCCATTTGGCTTAAGTTCAAAAAGTGGTGGTAAAAACCCGTTTTAAAATCACGACAACTAAAAAATGATAAAGCTGAATCTTGTAACATAATTAATCAATTAAATGATATTTTAAAAGCTTTAACATGCATTGTTGACGAGGTATTGGCAAAGTGATAAGTGTTGTGCTTTCAATCTTAGTTGATTTCAGCCTTGTGATAAGATTATAAATAACAACTGTCCTCTTTAGGGTATTAGGATTACTTAAACAGACTAAGCTTAGTCCTGTTCTTTTAATGCATTGTAAAGATTAGGTTATTTTTGTGTTTATTGTTGAGAATGATTTTCTGCAAATTATTGCGCTTGAATGGCGTTAAGACTTATGTAACAATTTTCAACCTTATTGAGCATTAATAACAGACTCAGCAGGATTGGAAATTTTAAAGGATAATATGATAATTTATGGAGCCTTACCGTATTTGGCCTATCACACTGGTTTTAAGATTGAATGGTACTCGACAAAGCAAAAAAGTCGAAAAGAACAAGGTTTGATGTGTTTAGACAAACATATTTTAATTTGTTTTTATTGTCGCATTCTGCCTTGTAGGGATGCTGACAAGGCATTGTTATTGAAGATGTTAAATCATTTAAATTTTAGCGTTAAATCATCCTATCAAACTTATTTTGTTTCAAATTTATGATTAAGACTAATAATTATGCAATCTAATCAAACTTATCGTCTGTTTATTGCTGAAAAGCCCAGTCTAGCAAGGGCTATTGCCGATGTTTTGCCTAAACCACATCAAAAAGGAACGGGTTTTATCAAAGCCGCTAATGGCGATATTGTGAGTTGGTGTATCGGACATCTTTTAGAACAAGCCACCCCAGAAGTGTATGATGATCGCTTTAAAAAATGGGTGATCGATGATCTTCCGATAGTTCCGGAAAAATGGATTTTGATGCCAAAAGGGAGTACAAAAAGCCAATTTGATATTTTAGTCGAATTGATTAAATCTGCCGATCAGATTGTACATGCAGGCGATCCAGATCGAGAAGGGCAATTATTAGTCGATGAAGTTTTGAATTATTGTCAACTCACACCCGATAAACGCAAAACAATTAAGCGTTGCTTGATTAGTGATTTAAATACCAGTGCAGTTGAAAAATCGCTTGAACAATTACGCAGTAATCAAGATTTTATTCCGCTCTCTACGTCAGCGCTTGCAAGAGCCCGTGCTGATTGGTTGTATGGTATTAATATGAGTCGTCTTTGTACGCTGGTGGGGCAACGAGGCGGGTATCGAGGAGTGTTATCCATTGGACGGGTACAAACGCCTATTCTTGGTTTAGTGGTAAGGCGTGATTTAGATATTGAAAAGTTTGTTCCCAAACCGTTTTATGAAGTTTTTGCTGTACTTGAAACCCAGCATAATGAAATATTTAAGGCCAAGTGGCAACCTAGTGAAGCTTGTGCTCCCTATCAAGATGAAGAAGGGCGAGTTTTAGTCAAAGCATTAGCCGAAAATGTTTGTCAAAGAATTAAAGATCAAACCGGTATTATTGAGAAAGTCAGTAACAAAAAGAAAGAAGTTGCACCGCCTATGCCATTTAATTTATCCGCTCTTCAAATTGAGATGGCTAAAAAAAGTGGATTAAGTGCACAAGATGTGCTCGATATTTGCCAGTCATTATATGAAAAGCATAAACTGATCACCTACCCGAGATCCGATTGCCGTTTTTTACCCGAAGAGCATCTTAACCAAATAATCAGTGTAAAATTAGCAATGGAAAATAATTGCCCGGATTTACAGCCTGCTATTGAAAACGCTGATTTTAGTCTGCGGACAAAAGCTTGGAACGATAAAAAAGTTGAAGCGCACCATGCCATCATTCCAACACAGCGCAAGGCTAAAATGGACAATTTAACGGATAATGAAAAATTAGTTTATCAGGTGATTGCAACCCAATATTTAGCACAATTTTATCCTGTATATAAATACGCTGAATTACAAATTGATGTTGATATTCAAGGTGGAAAATTTATTGCTAGAGCAACGCAAATGCTTGAAGCAGGCTGGAAAGCGTTGTTTGGAACGAAAACTTTACAAGCTGATCAATCCGAAGCGGATGCAGAGAGTAATGGATTGTTAACTAAATTAGTGAAAAAAGGGGAGGCAGTGCAATGTATCGATGCTGAACTTATCAGTAAAGAAACACAACCCCCTAAACCTTTTAATGATGCAACTTTACTTTCCGCAATGACAGGTATTGCAAGATTTGTTAAAGATCCAGAGATTAAAAAAATATTGCGGGAAACCGATGGTTTAGGCACAGAAGCAACCCGAGCAGGAATAATAGAACTGTTATTTAAACGTCAATTTTTAACACGACAAGGCAAAACAATTCGTGCCACTCCAGTTGGACGTAAGTTAATTTTATCGTTACCAGATATTATGTCTATCCCCGATATGACTGCGCATTGGGAACGACAATTAGATGAAATCAGTAAAAAGGCGTTTTCTTACCAACAATTCATGAATCAGTTAAATCAATCATTGCTTGAACTTGTAGAGCATCTTAAAAATGCCCGTTTAAATATACGTGCTTAGTTCCCATATAACTATTAAGGCGACGTAAAGCTTAGATTTGTCGCCTTATTTATTACCACAGCAGATAAAACCTTCGAAATTGGGTTATGATTGATGCGATTCTTCTTTACTCATTATGGATTTATCAAAACCAGGATTACTATTATTACTTTCTTGAATAATGCGAACTAGTTGGTCATTAGCACGCTTTAAAAAAGTGTCGTCTTTCAAAATCAATCGATAGGTATTAAGCCTTTTTAAAGGTGCTATGGCGAACTGAGTTGCAATCAGTAAGATAATTAAAATGGTTATCGCGGCAATGATTATATTAATTATTGAATTTGATCTAAAAACGGTATCAAGATTCGATATCACCGTAATAAAAGCGAGAATGAACCCAACACATAATAGGATGACTTCTTTAACTAAAAAAGGATTGACTGCCGTTATTTTATTTTGTCTGATACAAAAGTATTGGGTTAGTGAATTTAATTGTAATAAATTGATGATGTTTTTAATGTCAGCATTAATTAACGAAATTGCGATTCTTTCTTTATTCATGTCACCGGTTTGATAAAAACAGACCTTGTCCCAAAGAAGTTTACTTTTAATATTATTCAAGTAATCCTTTTGGTATTTTGGCTTAGGTGTCTTTTCTAAAATATCAGCATATATAATGATATTATCGAGGTATTGATTGGGTGATCTTTTTCGATTGAAAAACCATAAAAATGAAAGTGCGAAAATGATCACGAAATTTAACCAATTAGTGTCGAGTAATGTTATGAGTTCCACTTTCGTTTTCCTTGCGTTGAATAGTATTAGTTATTGTAAATGATATTAAGTTTTGTGTGTATTATTTATATACAAAAAACCATTTATTGGGGCGATAAGTGCTGTTTTTAAGCTGTTATGACCTTTTTAAAGGATTATTGGTTGACTTATTTTGGCTAAAGGCGTATAAATTGCCCGCCTTTGAGCTTTTCTTACTTTTTTAACTATTAGGTGGTTAAAAATGAGGGTTAAGAAAAGTTGAAATACAAAGTGTTGAGTTCAATTTTATAGGAGAACTATGGACGCTCAATCGGGTCACCCCATATATGGGGAGATGTATTCAAACACAAATCATTATCGGTTAATGAACCTGTCTAAATAATCATTTTTTCAGTTCACGCGCCGAAATTGATCGAACGGTAACGGTGAACGATATGCAATTTTTTACACGCTATCACACAAATTCAAAACATCATGGTGCGCACATCTTAATGTTGTGTTCATTACTTTTTTCAGAAAAACATTTAGAACCACCGAGTTGTATCTAATTCTTAATTAAATTATCTCGCTAAATTATTTTTTGCTCAGCCATCGCTTTGAGTGCGGTCATGCTGTGGCATTAAAGTCTTAACTATTCAATTAGTTACTTTGCTTATTGTTATTTTTTAACAGTGAGTAGGCATATTTTTGTCTAAAAAATTATGAATATAGGTACATAAGATGACCAAAAACACTACAAAAATTCATTCACAAACAAGCTCAGATATTAAAGCAATTCATGAAGCTCAACATAGCTTAGATAGCATTTTATCTAAATTTCAATCGAGCTTGTCCGGTTTAACGCAAGAAAATGCAAAATCAAGATTAGAAGAGTATGGTAAAAACGAAGTAGCCCGAGAAAAAGTCCCTTCATTATTTATGCAACTATTAATGGCGTTTAATAATCCATTTATTTTTGTGTTACTTATTTTAGCGGTGGTTAGTTTTGTCACGGATTTCTGGTTACCTTTACAAAAGGGGGAAGAAACCGATCTAACTAGTATCATTATCATTTTAACCATGGTTTCATTAAGTGGTTTATTGCGTTTTTGGCAAGAGTTTCGATCTAATAAAGCCGCTGAAGCGCTCAAATCGATGATTCGAACAACGGCAACGGTATTAAGACGTCCGCATAAGGATATGAATCCTGAACATTTTGAAATTCCGTTAAGCGAGATTGTGCCTGGCGATATTGTCTTTTTATCGGCAGGGGATATGATTCCTGCGGATATCCGCTTAATTGAATCACGGGATCTTTTTGTCAGCCAAGCGGTACTGACAGGTGAATCTATACCTGTTGAAAAATATGACACTTTAGGCGCCGTTTCACAAAAGACAACCGATGAAATTAATGCATCGGATATTGATAAAGATAATGTTCTTGATGTGAATAACGTCTGTTTTATGGGGACGAATGTGGTAAGTGGAACGGCTAAGGCAATTGTGGTTGCCACAGGTGCAGACACGCATTTTGGCTCATTAGCTAAATCCATTGTTGGTTCCCGTGCTGAAACGTCATTCGATCGAGGTGTGAATAGTGTTAGTTGGTTACTGATCCGTTTTATGCTTATTATGGTGCCAATTGTTTTTGTGATAAATGGTATTTCAAAAGGAGATTGGGGCGATGCGGCTTTGTTTGCTTTGGCGGTAGCGGTTGGATTAACCCCTGAAATGTTGCCGATGATTGTCAGTGCTAACCTGGCTAAAGGTGCGGTTGGAATGGCAAAGCGTAAGGTTGTTGTGAAACGTCTTAATGCGATTCAAAATTTTGGTGCAATGGATATTTTATGTACCGACAAAACGGGTACATTGACACAAGATAAAATTATCCTTGAACATCATCTTGATAGTCATGGTCAAATTGACCCAGCTGTATTAGAACTCGCTTGGTTAAACAGCTATTATCAAAGTGGTATGAAAAACCTAATGGACAAAGCCATTATCCGTTTCACTGAAGAGAAAACCAGTGTTAAAAAAGTCGGGGTTGGACTTTATAAAAAGATTGATGAATTGCCATTTGATTTTGTTCGTCGTCGTTTATCGGTTGTGGTGCAAAATGGTAATGATGATCATTTGATGATTTGCAAAGGTGCCGTTGAAGAGATGCTGTCTATTTCTCGTTATGTTTATCAAGACGGTGAATATTTGCCATTAGATGAAAAACGCAAACAAGAGTTAATCGAACTTGCTCATAACTACAATAAAGAAGGATTCCGAGTTTTAGCGGTGGGATTAAAAAATATTTCTGCTTCACAAACAAAAACGCAATACAGTGTCCAAGATGAGACTGATCTTGCAATTCGAGGGTTCTTAACGTTTTTAGATCCGCCAAAAGAGAGCGCATACGAAGCCATTTCTGCATTAAATGAACATGGTGTAGGGGTAAAAGTTTTAACTGGTGATAATGAAATTATTACCATAAAAGTGTGTCGTGAAGTGGGTCTAGAGCCAGGAACTCCCTTACTGGGTACCGAAATTGAAAAAATGGATGATGATGAACTCAAAGAACAAATTGAGCAACGTACTATTTTTGCTAAATTAACACCTTTACAAAAATCACGAATCATCCGTTTATTACAAGAAAATGGTCATACAGTGGGCTTTTTAGGCGATGGTATCAATGATGCGCCTGCATTACGTGACGCCGATGTTGGTATATCGGTGGATACTGCAACCGACATTGCGAAAGAATCAGCGGATATCATTTTGCTTGAAAAGAGTTTAATGGTGTTAGAAGAAGGGGTAATTTGCGGTCGAGAAACATTCGGTAATATTATGAAGTATTTGAATATGACTGCCAGTTCAAACTTTGGTAATATTTTTTCGGTGTTAGTTGCCAGTGCATTTTTACCTTTTTTACCTATGCTAGCAATTCATTTGTTGATCCAAAATTTATTGTATGATATTTCACAATTATCATTACCTTGGGATAAAATGGATGATGAGTTTTTACAAAAGCCTCGTAAATGGGATGCGCAAAATATCAAACGATTTATGATTTGGATTGGACCAACATCTTCTATTTTTGATATTACTACCTATGCGTTAATGTGGTTTGTGTTCAGTGCAAATAGTGTCGAAGTACAATCATTATTCCATTCTGGTTGGTTTATTGAAGGGTTACTTTCACAAACTTTAGTTGTGCATATGTTAAGAACACAAAAAATTCCATTTGTTCAAAGTACAGCAGCGTTTCCGGTCATTGTGATGACATTATTGATAATGGTCGTAGGTATTTATATCCCATTTTCTCCAATAGGAAGTTTGATTGGTCTTGCTCCTTTACCTTGGTCATATTTCCCATGGTTAATTGCCACACTACTATCTTATTGTTTTGTTGCGCAGTTAATGAAACGAATTTATATAAAACGTTTTGGGCAATGGTTCTAAATTTGTTGGTAGCGCAAGTAGGCGATATGGAAGTCGCTTACTAAATAACCAAAATAATTGGTAATACCGTTAATTTATGCTAAAGTAACTACCATTATTGGAGATGGCGAGTATTTTATACAAAATACCTGATAAGGATATTGCTAGTCACTCTTTAAAAATTCCATACATTTTCGTGGTGTGATAACTATAACAAAAAGAGGAAATTAAAATATGAAAACTCCACATAAAAATATTATTGTATTGATTAAAAATCGTAAAAAAAGAACGACAAAAGAACAATTAAACAAGTAAAAATTCGCTTTATTATTAAATTTTTTAGTTTTTGTTTTATCTGTTATCATCATAAACCCCTTGTTTGGGGTTTATTTATATTTATTGCTTTTGATAAAAGCACCTACATCAACATTGTTTTCACAACACTAATTTTTTGAATAAAGATTGACTAATACGCTATTGATGTTTTTATCCCGTATTTATGCTTGATTTTTTAAGATTGTGTGTATTTCATCTTTAAGTTTAAGTTTCTGTTTTTTTAAGTTTTCGATAGTTTCGGATGTGTCGATTTTGATACCTGACTCAATATTTTTAATTTTTTGATCCAAAGCATTATGTTGATCAAATAATTTTTGAAATCGTAAATCTGTATTTTTTAATTTTGAAATTAATTCTCGATATTCTGGAAACATAGTGGCTCCTTAATGTTGGCTAATGAATGGTTAAATCGTCGATATTGCATTCTTAGCTTACAATATTACTGATTGTTTTAATAGCAATTTAATGAGGATTTAATGTATGAGTGAATCTATCGTTATAGCCAAAAGCAATGGCAAGGATTTATCTATTATCAGCGCATTAGCCAATCGTCATGGTCTCATTTCTGGTGCAACAGGTACCGGTAAAACAGTGACGCTTCAAAAAATGGCAGAGAGTTTTTCTCATATAGGTGTACCGGTATTTTTGGCTGATGTTAAAGGGGATTTGACCGGTTTGGGTGAGAAAGGGATTTTAACAGATAAACTTAAAGCACGCCTAACAAGCATTGGGGTAACTGATTGGCAACCTGAAGCCTCGCCCATTGAATTGTGGGATGTGTTTGCTGAAAAAGGGATTCCGGTGCGAAGTACCGTTTCGGATATTGGTCCAATTTTATTAGCACGATTATTAAATCTTAATGATATTCAATCAGATGTATTACAACTGGTATTTAAAATTGCCGATGACAATAATCTTTTATTACTGGATTTTAAAGATTTACGAGCCTTAGTGCAGTTAATTGGTGATAATGCAAAAAAATTTACGTCTGAGTACGGCAATATTTCTTTATCATCGATTGGTGCCATACAACGCAGTTTATTATCGCTTGATCAAGAAGGGGCAGAATATTTTTTAGGTGAACCTATGCTTGATATTCAAGATTTAATGAAAACCGATGCCAACGGTCACGGTATGATTAATATTTTAGCTGCAGATAAATTATATAACTCACCTAAATTGTATTCTGTTTTTTTGTTGTGGTTGCTGTCAGAACTGTTTGAACATATGCCTGAAATTGGTGATCCTGATAAACCTAAATTAGTCTTCTTTTTTGATGAAGCGCATTTACTATTTAATGATATTACCCCCGCTTTATTACAGAAAATTGAGCAGGTAGTCAGACTGATTCGTTCTAAAGGCGTTGGTATCTATTTTGTTACTCAAAATCCTACCGATATTCCCGATACCGTTCTTGGTCAGCTTGGCAATCGTGTCCAACATGCGCTTAGGGCATTTACGCCTAAAGATCAAAAAGCAGTAAAAGCCGCGGCTCAAACTATGCGAGCTAATCCCAATTTAGATACCGAAAAAGTGATTATGGAATTAGCTGTCGGCGAAGCCTTAATTTCTTTTTTAGATGAGAAAGGGCGTCCTAATATGGTTGAGCGTGGTTTTGTTATTGCACCAAATTCTAAAATTGGTCCAATTACACCTGAAAAAATTCCTGAGATTATTAAACAATCGCTATTTTATGATAAATATGCTAAAACTGTCGATCGGCAATCCGCTTATGAGAAAATAAAAGCAGGTTTTTCATTGGATAATTCAGCTAACGTTCAATCAGCTGATGATGATAATTCAACAGAACCAGCTGAAAAATCCAGTAGTGGTGGTTGGTTAGATATGCTAAGTTCTCTGTTTTTTGGTCATAAAGGCCCAAGAGGTGGTCAACAAGATGGCTTTGCGCAAAAAGTTGCTCGAAGCGCAACGCGACAAGTAGCCAATGAAATCGGTCGACGCATTACTCGTGGTATTTTAGGTGGATTTAAACGGTAAATGCATTGGGCTTATAATTTATCGTATTGAAACTTAATCTAATATAAACAGCAAAATAGGAGTGTTTGCAATGTTTAAATTGTTTGTGGAATGGTATAAAAGACGATTCAGTGATCCGCATGTGGTATCGTTGATAGTGGTTTTAGTCTTCCTGTTTTTAATTATTTATTTTTTTAATAAAATTCTTTTACCCGTTTTCATTGCAATCGTGCTTTCCTATTTGCTTGATACCCCAGTCAATTTTTTGTATCGAAAGGGCATTCCACGCACTTTTGCGGTTATCATTGTATTACTCATTTTTCTTCTTGTTGTTTTAGCATGTTTTATGATTCTGGTACCTTTAGTTTGGCAACAAAGTATTAGTTTGATAACCAATATTCCAAACATGCTCAATTTTGCTAATAAGTTTTTGACATCACTGCCGGAACACTACCCCGAACTGATTGATGTTGGATTATTTGATTCTATTATTCAAGGCATTACTAGCAGAGTCGTGCAAACCGGAAATTCGTTATTACAATTCTCTATTGTTTCCCTGTTTGGTCTTGTTTCAGTTGCAATTAATGCCGTGCTAGTCCCTATTATGATGTTTTTCTTTTTGAAAGATAAAGCAAAAATATGGGGATATTGTTCTCGTATTCTGCCTAAAAATCGAGGAGTGTTAAATAAAGTCGCCGCTGAAATGGATACGCAAATTGCTAACTATATTGTAGGCAATGTTTTGCATATTCTTATTCTAGGTATTAGCGTGTATATTCCATTTTGGTTTTTTGGTTTAGATTATGGATTATTATTGGCGGTAATTGTTGGGCTTTCGGTGTTGATTCCTTATATTGGGATTATTATTTCAAGTATTCCGGTTATTCTTATTGCTCTATTCCAATGGGGCATCAGTCCAGAATTTGGGTATTTGATTTTCTTTTATGTGCTTATTCAGGCTTTAGACGGTAATTTGTTAGTTCCTTGTCTATTTTCTGAGAAATTGAATCTTCACCCATTAGTAATTATTTTAGCGGTGATTGTATTTGGTGGATTATGGGGATTTTGGGGAATATTTTTTGCTATCCCACTTGCCACTTTAGTCAAAGCAATTATTAATGCTTGGCCAAATCCGGATGAGATTAATAGTTTTGATAAAGTAAAAGCAGATTAGGTTAATCTGCTTTTAAGATGTCTATTTTGAGTGGTTTTTGAGGTAATCTAAAACCACTTCATGGTGATTACTGGTTTTGAAATCATCAAAGACTTTTTCGATTTTTCCATCAGTCCCAATTAAGAAACTAATACGGTGAATGCCGTCATAGGTTTTTCCCATAAACTCTTTTTCACCCCATGTGCCAAAAGCTTCACATAATTCATGATTTTCATCAGAAAGCAACGTAAAGTTTAATAATTCTTTTTCTGAAAATCTTGATAGCTTTTCTGGCTTATCTGTACTAATGCCAATGATTACCACATTGTATTTTTTGAGGTCATCAGCACAATCCCGTAAATTACAAGCTTGAACTGTACAGCCAGGTGTCATGGCTTTGGGATAGAAATAGATCAACATACGTTGACCTTTAAAGTCTTTAGAGCTTATTAGCTCTCCATCTTGGTCAGGCAACGAAAATTGAGGTGCTTTTTCACCTTCTTTAAGTGGATTAACCATAAATTAATTACCTATGTTAATAGTTTAATATTTTAATCGCTAATGGTATCAAAAACTTTGTGTCATCAATTTAACTTATCTTACTAAAAAAACGACTTGCTGCATCAATAGTATGATTGATTTCTTTATCTGTGTGCATAAGTGACATGAAACCTGCTTCAAAAGCTGACGGTGCAAAGTAAACACCTTCAGTGAGCATATGATGATAGAATTTTTTGAATAATTCAATATCACAATTCATTACATCTTGATAACTGCTTACTTCGGAAGCATTTGTAAAGAAAAATCCAAACATCGCACCCGCTTGATTGACCGCAAAAGGAACTTTATGCTGTCTGGCAGCGGATAAAAGTCCGTTTGTTAGCGTTTTAGTTTTCTCCTCTAATTCTTGATAAATACCTACGTCCATCAATTTGGTTAAGGTTGCATATCCGGCTGCCATGGCAACAGGATTACCCGAAAGCGTACCAGCTTGATAAATTGGTCCGGTTGGCGCTAATTGTTGCATGATATCTGCACGACCACCAAATGCGCCCACAGGCATTCCCCCTCCAATGATTTTACCTAAACAAGTCAAATCGGGGACAATGTCATAATAATCTTGCGCTCCACCTAGTGCTACCCTAAATCCTGTCATCACTTCATCAATGATTAACAATGCCCCATATTCATCACAAAGCGCTCTTAATCCTTGTAAAAACGATTTTTTAGCCGGGATACAATTCATGTTGCCGGCAACGGGCTCAATAATAATCGCGGCAATTTCATTTGGATATTGTTCAAACTGTTTTTTAACTGATTCAAGATTGTTATAATCACATACTAAAGTATGCTTAACAAAATCATTAGGTACGCCGGGTGACGTCGGATGTCCAAAAGTAAGGGCTCCTGATCCTGCTTTTACCAATAGATAATCAGCATGGCCATGATAGCATCCTTCAAATTTAATGATTTTATCACGCCCGGTAAAACCCCGTGCCACGCGTATTGCACTCATGGTTGCTTCAGTACCTGAGTTGACCATGCGTAGCATCTCTATCGATGGCATAAGTTCAGTGACTAAATTGGCTACTTTAGTTTCAATTTCGGTCGGAGCACCAAAACTGAGTCCATTACGCACAGCGTGAATGACTGCGTCAGCTACGTCTGGATCATTGTGTCCAAGGATCATTGGACCCCATGAGCCTACATAATCGATATAGGCTTTTTCATCAACGTCATAAATATAAGCACCATTGGCACGCTCAATAAATAAGGGTATTCCACCCACGCCATTAAAAGCCCGTACTGGTGAATTTACGCCACCAGGTAAAACGGATAAAGCTTGATGAAAGAATATTTCGGATTTTAATGATTTTGTAAACATATGTTGTATTCTCATTGAAGAAATATGGTGGTATTTATTCATAGTTTCAAAATTATTTCAAGCAACTAAACAAAAATTTAAATAATAGAGTTTTTCATTTTGTAATTTCTTTTTTACACAGTATATAATAAGCAGATCAAGACAGTAGGAGAATAAAATGGGCAATGCTTTACCAATTAATTTTACTGATGCTGCAGCGAATAAAGTAAAAGCGTTAGTCACCGAAGAAGAAAACCCAAATCTTAAATTAAGGGTTTATATTACAGGTGGAGGATGTAGTGGATTTCAGTATGGGTTTACTTTTGACGAGAAAGTAAACGAAGATGATTTAGCCATAGAGAAAAATGGGGTATCGTTGGTTATCGATCCTATGAGTTTACAATACTTAGTTGGCGGTACCATTGATTATGTAGAAGGATTACAAGGCTCACGTTTTGTGGTTGATAATCCTAATGCAACAACTACTTGTGGTTGTGGTTCGTCATTTAGTGTTTAATCTTCAGACCCAAAAATTTTGGGTCTGCGTTCTAAGCAATAATTCATTTTAGAGTTGTTAATATCATAGATAAAAGTTACTCCAATAACATTTCCTTACCAAACTAATCTTGTCACTAAAAAGTTTAATTATAGCGCTATTTTTTGAGCATACTCAGCCGTTAGCTATTGATCCATTAAACATTATGGATGATTACATTATTTTTGTTCAAGCAGTGGATCTGACTTATCTAAAAAATTGAATTTTATTAAACAACTAAAACATCTTTAATTAAATGATTGATAAAGTTTTTTAGTAAAATGTTGATATAAGTTAGTAATAATATGCTTACAAAGGTGTCGTTAAGACAGTGATAAAATAAGTCGATGAAAGAAGGATAAAGAGAGATAGATGTGGTGCCCGGGGCGAGACTTGAACTCGCACGGCCAAAAAGGCCGAGGGATTTTAAATCCCTTGTGTCTACCGATTTCACCACCCGGGCTCAAAACGATTCGTTAAAAATAAATGCGTTTCGAATGCAGTGCATTTTACCCATCTTAATTTCTACGTCAATAGAAATTTAAAAAAAATTGATTAACCGCTCAATGTTTATCATATTTCTGTTTTATTTTAGTCTGTTTCTCTATAACCTTATCGTTGCGTTATAGAATTATTCTGTAAAAGTTGGTCTTGATTAATTCCTTATTAGGAATCTAATTTATTGGTGATCCATTTAACTAATTTCATTTTCCTTTCTCTTGAACAATAGACCCAATAACCTTTTATCACTGAGGGTATAGTTAATTTTATCAGCCATCTGTCATCTTTTTCGATATCATTAGGAAGAACAATGTCCCGTAACACAATATCGATGTCTGAATTAAGTTTTTTTACAATCCAGTCTGATAACGTCATATTGGCTTTTTTGGCTAATTTTTTCCATTTTATAAATTTTTTTTTCTGAGTATGAAAACAAAAACTTATTTGTTTAGTGTTTGAATCAGTAAACATATTTCTTTCCTGTTAAAACTTTATTAATTTTAAGATTTTAACCTCTATTCCTTAATAGATTAACGCATACTAGGTTAAGATTTTATTTTTGAGATTATTTTTTTGTTTTTAATGGCATTAAATTGATGCTTAAATAACAACAATTACTTGTCATTTGACTGGGTTCGGTCAACTTGAGGAACAACCAAGGATATTTACTCCATTAACATTTGATGTCATCTTTTATGGTTTGTATTTATAACAAACTGCTTACCCGTCTAAGTATATTGTAGTTCACCTTTTTTATAATGACATGAATATCAATTAATATTTAATCAATAATTATGCATGATTAAAATAATCGGTTTAGCATTATTTCTGATTTTAATCACTTAATCAAATTTATTTTGGCGATTAATATTTGATATTTCTTACATGTAACCTATTGAATTAAGTTAAAATAAGTAAATAATTTTAATATTTTATTTAAGAAATGAATGGAAAAGCAAATTTTCGATCTGACTTGAAAACCGATTTTTATCGAAATCATCAGACAATATCCTAACTAGGCTTAGGATGAGCGAAGCGTTTCTAGTATTCCTTAATTGTAATTATCAAACTGTCTATCTTTTAAGTGGTATAACAATATGAATTCTGACTCTTAGTTTCAATATAAGTTCAAATTTTTCATGTTTATTAAAAAAATTAAATTGGTAAATTCACTTTTCTTTTTTATTTTAAACATGTATTTTATATACCTGTTTTAGTAAGAGGAAAGAAAACAGGAGTAATGATGTTTTGTATTCAGTGTGAGCAAACAATAATAAAATCAAATGAAAAAGGGTGTAGTTATTCTAAAGGAATGTGTGGTAAAACAGCAGAAGTTTCTGATCTTCAAGATGTTTTAGTCGCCAGTTTGCAAAAGGTTTCATTTTGGGCGGCCATTTGTCGTAGACATGACATTGTGGACAGACAGATCGATAGATGGTGTGCACAAACATTTTTCTCAACGTTAACTAATGTGAATTTTGATGCAGACAGAATGTTGGCGTATCTTGCAGAAGCCGATATCTATTCTCAAAAATTAGAACAGCTAGCCAAAGTTGCTGTACTACAATTTAATGAACATTTACCTGCGTTAACCTATGTAGCCCAATTAAATTTTCCTAAAACTAAGCAAGAATTATTGGATTTTTCTTCTTTAGTGATGTTAAAGCACGATCAAGATAAAGTCGGAAAGGATGTCATTGGACTGCGCTTATTAGCACTATATGGATTGAAAGGTGCAGCTGCTTATATGGAACACGCTGCTGTTTTGGGGCAATTTAATCAAGATATTTACACCGAATATCATGAAATGATGAGTTTTCTTGGCGATAATCCTTCTGACATTAATAAATTATTTCAATTATCCATGCAAATAGGACGATTGAATTATAAAGTAATGGGGATGCTTGATGCCGGCGCTACCAATACATTTGGCGATCCTATCCCGACTAAAGTCAATACTAGACCTGTTGCAGGTAAATGTATCCTTGTCTCTGGTCACGATTTTCATGATTTGCGTTTGATATTAGAACAGACTCAAGATAAAGGCATTAATGTGTATACACACGGCGAAATGTTACCGGCTCATGCTTATCCTGAATTAAAAAAATATTCACATTTAGTTGGAAACTACGGTACAGCTTGGCAAAATCAACAGACTGAATTTGCTAATTTTCCTGGCGCTATCGTCATGACGTCTAACTGTATTATTAATCCTTTTACTAAAGGCTATGCAGAGCGCATCTTTACCCGAAGCATGGTAGGCTGGCCAGGTGTCACTCATATTGAAACAGATGATTTTAGTTCCGTTATAGAGTGTGCATTGAACCAACCCGGATTTGATTATACGGAATTAGAGCATTTTATTACTGTCGGCTTTGCCCGTAATACTTTATTAAATGTAGCACCAACGGTTGTCGAACAAGTTAAAGCAGGTAATATTAAGCATTTCTTTTTAATTGGTGGATGTGACGGCAGTAAAAGTGAACGGCATTATTATACCGAAATGGCAAATCAAGTCCCTAAAGATAGTGTTATTTTAACTTTAGGTTGTGGTAAATATCGGTTTAATATGCAAAATTTCGGCAATATCAACGGCATCCCTCGATTAATTGATATTGGGCAATGTAATGATGCTTATTCCGCAGTGCAATTAGCATTGGCGTTGGTTGAAGCTTTTGGATGTGGCGTGAATGAATTACCATTGACTTTGGTTTTATCATGGTTTGAACAGAAAGCTATAGTTATATTATTGACATTATTGTCGCTAGGTATCAAAGGAATTTATGCAGGGCCTTCAATGCCTGAATTTTTAACCGACAATATATTGAATATTTTACAAGATAAATTTGATCTTCGTATGACTTCTCAAGCCAGTAAAGATCTAAATCAAATACTAAATTATTGTGCAGCATAACAAAACTTAAACTGATTGTTATCCTCATGTTGTTGATGAGGATAACACCATGATAATTTAGTTTTTTAACTTGGTAATAAAAATTCAATTAGTCATAAAAAGAGGGTTAATTTAATCATTGATATTGCCTATAATGTGAGATGATAAGTTTTTTAAGTAGATAGGAAAAATCAGTGCAATTATCAAGTTTTACCGATTACAGTATACGTGTGCTTCTTTATTTATCCACGGTAGATGGTGATCAGCTAGTCAGTATCGCAGATATTAGTCATTATTTTAAAATTTCTAAAAATCATTTGGTTAAAGTCGTTTATAATTTAAGTAAATTAGGTTATGTCGAGACCAAGCAAGGAAAAAATGGTGGCATTAAATTAAAAATAGAAAAAAAACTGATTAATATTGGTACTGTGGTTAGACAAATAGAACCGCTAAATCTTCTTAATTGCAGTTTATCATTTTGTCATATCAGTCCTGCTTGTCGTTTAAAATACTATCTGTCGGATGCTAAAGAAGCATTTTTGAAAGAGCTCGAAAAGTATACGATAGAAGATATTATGGATCCTAATGTGCAATTAAATAACTTTAACTAACAAGTTTAATTAGCTAAAGTTAATTTAATTAGGTGGTTATTTTTTTAAGTGGGTTTTAAGCTGACTTATCTTCAGTTTTATCATATGGGTAGATGATGAGTTTATTATCAAACCATTCTGCACAAAAAATGTCTTCGACTTTTTCATATCCTTGTTTATGGATTTCCTGCATGAGCCAATCTTCATCTTTTTTGAGTTGTTCAAGATTATCTTGACTAATACAGCCATTTTCGATGATCAGTTCAGCAATATCTTTTTCACCTTTCTTAATAATGGTTAGCGAACCATTTAATTCATACCAAACTTGTTTTAATTGACTAAATGAGGATATTCCTTGTATGTTCACTAAAGTTTCAAAATCACGTACAGGCAAGTTTGCCTTGGCAAAATTATCTGTTAATAATTTTCCGTTTTTAACTAACTGAATTGCTTCACCGTCAATCGCATCTCTTAATCGAGAATTTTTTGATTTAATAAAGCGAATTAAAATTAATAACGCTGCCCAAATTGCGACAAGCCCAGCGGCTTCCCAAGCTGAAACGGTTGGACTGAGTAAAGCTCCCCCGACTAACGCACCGATTACCATACTACCAACCTGATCTAACTGAGACATCGGGGCAATTTGACTTTTACCCGATAGTTTCACGTAAATAAGTAAAATGATGAGTGCAAGTAAAAATTTCGGTGCCATTTGTAGTAAATACATTTCCAACCTCCAAATTAAAAAGTTATTTTAAGTGGCATTGATCCATGCCTTTTTAGAGAAATAAAAAATTAAATTTAAAATGGTCGAGATTAAATTTAGTGAGTTCTAATTTATGAAGAATTTTTGTTAAAAACGTGTTTTTTCTTGAAATGCAGGTTTTATTATATCTGATTTTTGAAAAATTAATGAGAAAATTATTGTCAGTTGGATTGTAAATTAATCAAATCTAAACTTGATTTTTTACTGATAGACGTTTATATATAATAGTGATAAGTAATGTGCTTATCACTAACCTACAACATACGAGGAGCTAATAATGGTACAAAAATTTGCTTCATACGGTAGTGATGTTTCAGCTGGCACTTATAAGTGTGCTGATTGCGGTTATACTTTTTCCAATCAAAGTAAAAAATCCTTGCCACCATGTCCGGATCATAACAAAAAACCACATATCAAAAATGGTTGGTATATTGTTTCAGGACAGGGCGATTCAGTAAAAGATCCTCATCCAGATAAAAAAAAGTAGACGACCATTGCTAAAATACATTCGCTATCTATGTGTTTTGGTTATGAATAGTATAAAAAAAGGAGCGTTGCTTGTTTTTCTACTTATGAAAGCTGCATGATGAAATCAGTAACGCTCTAATCATGATTTAATCCTTATCTTTATATGTAAGCTGATCTAAAAAAAGTGATTAACTTAAAGGTGTTAATAAGCGCAAAACGTGTTATCTTTTATAAGATAACGATTTTATTAAATCGAAATAGTTGCGGATTTTCAGTTTTCAACATCACAATGAGTTTTATAATTAGGCAATAAACAAAATATTAACGTAGTTGACTGTCTTTGCTGCCTCGACGATTATATAAAATCGCCGCTTTAGCAGACTGTTTATCCAGTTCTTGTTGGCAGTTTAAACAATATTGTACGCCAGGTAATGCAAGCTTTCGTGCTTTTGGAATAGGATCACCGCATTCAATGCAGAAATCAGCACTTTGAGCACCTTGTTTAAGTTGGCGTCTAGCATTTTCGATAGCATCTGCAATGGTGCTTTCAATTTGTTGATTAACGGCATCGTCAGATGCCCAACCACTAGCCATATTCGATCCTCCTAAAACTGAGATGGTTAGCTTGTGAGATGGTGATTTTTTAAGCTTTTTCAAGGGGTGTCTTTTAAAATCATTTTTATTGGAGATTATTATGCAACAATATGAGCAAGCAACATTCGCCGGCGGTTGTTTTTGGTGTATGGTCAAACCGTTCGATCAATACGAAGGTGTTATTAGTGTGGTGTCGGGTTATACGGGTGGGCATGTAGTAAACCCTACCTATGAACAAGTATGTCAAGGTGATACCGGACATACTGAAGCCGTTCAAATTACGTTTGATCCCAAGAAAATTAGTTATAAAAAGTTATTAGATATTTTTTGGCAACAAATTGATCCTACGGATCAACATGGTCAGTTTGCTGATCGAGGAGATTCTTACCGTCCGGTTATTTTTTATCATAATCAATTCCAACATAATTTAGCACTAGAATCGAAAAAAGAGTTAGAGGCAAGTGGTCGTTTTACTCACCCGATTCAAGTCGCTATTGAACCCGCTGTCGCTTTTTATCCAGCTGAAGAGTATCATCAAGACTTTTATAAAAAACAGTCACAACATTACAATCGTTATTATCAATTGTCTGGGCGTTCGTCATTTTTGTCACAGCATTGGCAAGATAAATCTAAACCTAAAAGTGAGTAAGTTATGCAAGATTACCCTCAGTATCGAAGTCAACAAAAATTAATACATTGGCTATCAGCAGTGCTAGTTATATTAGCGTTTTTGCTGATTATGTTTAAAATCATTCTATCTCATTTTTTGGGAGGGATGCCGAATATCTATTTGTTACATAAATCAATTGGTGTTTTAGTCTTCATTGTAACAATATGGCGTATTAAAGTAATTATCCAATATGGTATCCCTGATGTTTTAGATAAACATCAAAGATTACAGCGAATTTTATCAAAATCTACCCAAGGCTTTATCTATATTTTTCTGTTAATTGTTCCGTTATCTGGGTATTTGATGAGTAGTCTCCCGCTCAATGTTTTTGGTCTTGTTTCCATCCCTGCTATCGATATGCCAAATGAGTTTTATCTGTTTTTCCATAGCACTCATTTAATCAGTTCATATTTGCTAGCCGTATTAATTTTGGTACATATTCTCGGAGCTTTATATCATTACTTTTGGCTTAAAGATAAAGTTTTACAATCGATGTTGGCAAAATAGTTAGCTTTAAAGGCTGTTTTGCTAATTAAGTTCTTCAATATTAGCTATTAGGTGACTTATGAATAAACTTACGAAAGACCAAGCCATTTCTAAATTAACCGCTATGCAATATCATGTGACGCAACAAAATGGCACAGAACCACCGTTTGAAAATGAGTTTAATGATAATCATGAAGAAGGATTATATGTCGATATTGTATCCGGTGAACCTTTATTTACTTCTTACGATAAATTTGATTCTGGATGTGGTTGGCCAAGTTTTTCTCGTCCTGTTAATGATCATCATATTCTTGAAAAAGCAGATAACAGTTATGGTATGCATAGAACCGAAGTCCGATCTGTAAAAGGGGATTCTCACCTTGGGCATGTTTTTAATGATGGGCCTAAAGCGTTAGGTGGATTGCGTTATTGTATTAATTCTGCTGCTTTACGTTTTATTCCGGTTAATAAACTGGTCGAAGAGGGGTATGGGGAATATTTATCTCTTTTTGAAAAACATAAATCTTGATTTCCTATCATTCATTTATTGAATGATAGGCGTTAAATGGTAAGTAAAAAGAGCAACAAACATTTAGGGTATGTTGGTTTAATTTCTTCTTTTAAATAGTGCATAACTTATCAGTAAAAAAACAAAACTGGTTATTAACGATCCTATGATTGGATAGATACCAATAACGATACTCATTTGAGCAAATAAGTTATCGGCTATGTAGAAAATAAACCCAAAACTAATGCCGATGATGACCCTAACACCCGTTGACACACTTCGCAGTGGGCCAAATATAAACGAGAGGGCAAGTAACATCATGACAGCAACAGAGACCGGTTTTATGATTTTTTTCCAGAAAAGTAAATCATAATAGCTCGTATCTTGTCCCGAGTTGTGCAGATATTGTGAATATTTATAAAGTCCTGTAGCAGAAAGCGAATCAGGATCAAAAGCAACAATGTTCAATTTATCCGGCGTGATGTTAGTTTCCCATTTCATGGACATCAGATTTGTCCCATTTACTTTAACCGGATCACTAAAGTCATTTCTTTCAACTTGCGTTAATGTCCATTCATTTTTTTTAAATATGCCATAATCAGCATGGGTTATAGACAATAATTGATTATTATCTGTCGCATAAATTGAAATATCGTTAATGGAATTATCGTCATTAACACGACCAATATAGATATAATTGTTTCCATCTTTTGCCCATAAACTACCTTGTTCAGCTAATAACGAATTGCCATATATTTTTACAGAACGCATATTACGGGCAGTTTGTTCACACTCAGGGGCTACCCATTCACCGATTGCCATAGTAATAATCACTAATGGTATAGCCGTTTTCATAACGGCTTTTGCAATTTTAAAACGGCTAAAACCAGACGTTTCCATAACGATAAGCTCACTTCGAGATGCCAGTAACCCTAATCCAATTAAGGCGCCTAACAATGCTGCCATTGGAAAAAAAGTTTCCAGATCTTTAGGTGTCATTAAGGCCGTATATATACCAACTGAAAAAGCATCATAATCACCTTTTATTCTTCTGAGTTGGTCTATAAAACGAATAATCCCTGACAAGCTAATAAGTAAAAACAGGCTCAGACCTATTGAGCTTAAAATTGTTCTACCAATGTAGCGATCTAAAATCGAAAACACATTTTTCCCCTTTATGATTTACTGAATTTTAGACGAAGTTTACGCATGAAGATGCTATCCCAGCAATTTAATATCAATGCAATAATAAAATAGGTAATATTAATTAAGTAAAACCAAAATTCAGCATCCATACGGCCTTTCCCAGCATTTGCTTTTATTGAACTGGCTAACAGAAAATAGACCAAATAGAGCAGTAAAGCGGGTAAGATTTGCGAAAGCCTGCCTTGCCTTGGATTTGTGACACTCAGTGGAATAACTAAAAAAGCCATTAATGGAACGGAAACAATCAGTGTTAACCGCCAATAAAACTCAGCTTTGGTTTTGGGCGTTTTCAGCGTTTGCAATTCAGTTAATCCGAGCTGTTGTACATCAATTTTTTCATCATCACTATTCATATCCAATTCTTTAGGTTTGATAATTCCCAAATAATTATGAAAATTTGATATACGAAAATCTTGTAATTGTATGTTTCCTTCGTAACGATTGGCGCTTTCTAACGTAATAATTTGATTGCCTTCTTTGTCATGGCCGGTTTTGCCTTTATTCGCAATTATGATCGAGGGTCTTTCGTTATCTTTAGTTTTTACTTTAGCGATAAAAACATTTTCTAAATTGTTATTATTGACATTACCAATATAGATGACCGAATTTCCGTCAGGAGTTTGTTGAAATTGTCCGGATAATAATCCCGCTAAACTTGGATTTAATTTTGCATTTTCAATTAATTGACTTTGCTTGATATTTGACCAAGGCCCGAACCATAAAGTATTTAGCATTGTTAATGAGCAGGTGAAGATACATAGTAAAAAAACGACTTGATAAGTGACATTTTTTTTCACGCCGCAGGCATGCATAGCAACCATTTCACTGTCTGAATATAAGCGGCCAAATGTAATAAGCACCCCTAAAAAAAGACTTAAAGGTAAAATTAAATCAGCCATATTAGAAATACCCAAGACTAACAAGGGCATGATTAAGTCACGAGGAATATTTCCTTCGATCGCGCTCGATAAAATTTTAATTAATTTTTGAGAAAAGAAAATAAGGAGCAAGATAAACAAAATAGCACCTTGTGTTTTCAATGTCTCTTTAACTAAATATCGACGAATTATCACATTTTACCTATACAAAATTAAACGTTTTTTCAGATCTAATTATTATAAACTGAAATAAGAGTAATTAGTTATCTTTTTGTTGCTATCCCATGATGAATCGATAAAATATTACTATTCGCATTATCTTTTATACGAGAAACATTATGGAATTCTTAATCAAAAACAGTCATACTTTAACGAATCAAAAAACAGAATGTTTAGTTATTTCAATAGATTCAGGTAAGAAACAATCAGACATTGTTAATGAAATCGATGAATTGACTCATGGCATGATTAGCCAACTTATTAAAAGTGGTGATATTAGTGGTGAATTAGGAAAAACCACTCTGTTGTACCCTTGCATAACTGGTTTTACTCAAAAGTTATTATTGGTTGGCTGTGGCAAATGTAAAGAATTTGATTTTTCAAAAGCCAAAAAAGTGATTCAAAATGTGGTGAAAGAGCTAGTTGCTAAAAATATTAAGAGCATCACTTGGGATTTACTAACCGTCAATACTGCCTATAGTTCAATCATTGCAAAACAATTACCGCAAATTGTGAACGATATAACGTATCACTTTGATCTATTCAAAACGGAAAAAGCACCCAAACTGAATCTCGCTAAAGTTAATTTGATTTATGGTGATAAAGAACAAACGCAATCGATTAGTTGCAATTTACAACAGGGTAAAATTATTGCTGATGCTATCTTGGCTACAAAAACGCTGGCTAATATGCCTTCAAATATCTGTAATGCACGATATTTAGCAGAACAGGGTAAATTGCTAGACAAAACTTATGAATCATTAAAAACGACGTGCTTAGGTGAAAAAGAGCTCGCTAAATTAAATATGAATGCTTATCTAGCTGTAGGTCGAGGTTCACAGAATGAATCGATAATGACAGTTATTGAATACAACGGTGCAAAAGACAAAAAAGCGCAACCTATTGTTTTAGTCGGTAAGGGATTAACGTTTGATTCTGGTGGTTTGTCAATTAAACCAGCTGCAAGTATGGATGAAATGAAATACGATATGTGTGGCGCAGCTACCGTTTATGGCGTAATGCAAGCTGTAGCAGAATTAAATTTACCAATTAATGTGGTTGGTGTTATGGCTGGATGTGAAAATATGCCCGATGGTAATGCTTATCGTCCTGGCGATATTTTAACGACAATGTCAGGTACAACGGTTGAAGTGATTAATACCGATGCAGAAGGTCGTTTAGTTTTATGTGATACACTAACTTATGTTGAGCGTTTTAATCCAAAAGCGGTGATTGATATTGCAACGCTAACTGGTGCATGTATTGTGGCTTTAGGACATCATTATACGGGCGTGATGGGAAATGATGAAAAGTTAGTAACACAATTAGTGCATGCATCCAACAAAGCGGATGATAAAGCATGGGCTTTACCAATGGATAATGATTTCCAAGATCAGATTAAATCAACGTGTGCCGATATTGTCAATGCTGGTGGGCGTGATGGTGGTACGATTACAGCGGCATGTTTCTTGTCTCGTTTTACTCAAAAATACCATTGGGCACATTTAGATATTGCGGGTACAGCATGGAAATCAGGTGCAAACAAAGGTGCGACAGGGCGACCGGTTGCTATGTTGATTCAATATTTGTTAGATCAATAAGACGGCATTACTATTTTTATGAAAAAAGTGATTTTCTATCTGTTAGAAAACCAAACAGAAGCAAGCGAAACAGGCATATTGTTTTATGAAAAACTCGCTTGCCAAAAAATTGTCGAGGCATGGCAAGCAAAACAAAGAGTGTTGGTTGCTTGCCAAGATCAAGTTCAAGCTGAACGTATCGATGAATACCTTTGGCAACTGGATACCGATAATTTTGTTCCTCATAATTTAGTCGGTGAAGGAATGAAAGGGGGATCACCTGTTGAAATCTGTTGGCCTCAAAAACGTAGTAGTGGTAATCGTCAATTATTGATTAATTTGCAGGAACAATTCCCTGAATTTTCTGGATTATATCATGATATTATTGATTTTGTGCCTGTTGATGAACGATTGAAATCACTTGCTAGAAATAGGTATAAAACGTATAAAGAAAGTGGTTTTAATCTGAAAACAATACCCATATTATGTATATAATGGCTAGTATTGCTATGCTTGGTCATTAAGTTTTCAAACAGCAAATTTAATACTTTATGATAGTATTAAGCCAATTTATTGTTTTTCTATTTTATTGTAAAATAGTTCCATTTTTATGCCTTGAATTAGGATTAATGCATTTATATGAAAAATTCGACTTATAATCCACAAGAAATCGAACAGCCCATTTACCAACATTGGGAACAGAGCGGTTATTTTAAACCCAACGGTGACAAATCCCAGCCTAGCTATTGCATAGCGATTCCACCACCTAATGTGACAGGTAGTTTACATATGGGACATGCGTTCCAACAAACGATTATGGATGCGTTGATTCGGTATCATCGTATGCAAGGTCATAACACATTATGGCAATCTGGTACTGACCATGCCGGTATTGCAACGCAAATGGTGGTAGAGCGTAAAATTGCAGCCGAAGAAAGTAAAACCCGTCATGATTATGGTCGTGAGGCCTTTATTGAAAAGATTTGGCAATGGAAAGCCGAATCTGGGGGAAGCATTACTAAGCAAATGCGTCGTTTAGGTGATTCGGTTGATTGGGATCGTGAGCGTTTTACCATGGATGAAGGTTTATCTAATGCCGTTAAAGAGGTATTTGTAAGGCTTTATCAAGAGGATTTAATTTATCGTGGTAAACGTTTAGTAAACTGGGATCCGAAGTTACGTACAGCTATTTCTGATTTAGAAGTTGAAAATCGTGAAGTAAAAGGGGCTATGTGGCATTTGCGTTATCCCTTAGCTGACGGTGCCAAAACTGCTGATGGCAAAGACTATTTAGTGGTTGCAACTACTCGCCCCGAAACGCTATTTGGGGATACCGGTGTGGCTGTTAATCCTGAAGATCCGCGTTACAAAGATTTAATTGGTCACTATGTGATATTGCCTTTTGTTAACCGTCGTATTCCGATTGTTGGCGATGAACATGCTGATATGACCAAAGGTACCGGTTGTGTAAAAATTACACCTGCGCATGATTTCAATGACTACGAGGTCGGTCGTCGACATCAATTACCGATGATCAACATTTTTACATTTGACGGTGATATTCGTGCACAAGCTGAAGTTTTTGATACCAATGGTGAAGCAAGCGATATTTATTCAACTGATATTCCGTCTGAGTTCCAAAATTTAGAGCGTTTTGCAGCACGCAAAGCGGTCGTTGCTGCATGTGAAGCTCAAGCTATTTTAGAAAAAATCGAACCGCATGATTTAACCATTCCTTATGGGGATCGTGGTGGAGTAGTGATCGAACCAATGTTAACTGACCAATGGTATGTTCGAGCTAAAGTGTTAGCTGAGCCAGCTATTGATGCGGTGAAAAATGGCGATATTCAATTTGTACCAAAACAGTACGAAAACATGTACTTTTCTTGGATGAATGATATTCAAGATTGGTGTATTTCACGTCAATTATGGTGGGGACATCGTATTCCTGCTTGGTATGATGAGCAAGGTCGTGTGTATGTTGGACGAGATGAAGCTGAAGTTCGACGTGAAAATAATTTATCTGACGATATTATTTTATCTCAAGATGAAGATGTACTTGATACGTGGTTTTCATCTGCGCTTTGGACATTCTCAACGTTAGGTTGGCCAGAAAATACGGATGATTTAGCAACTTTTCATCCAACGAATGTTTTAGTTACAGGCTTTGATATCATCTTCTTCTGGGTAGCTAGAATGATCATGATGACCATGCACTTTATTAAAGATAAAGATGGCAAACCTCAAGTTCCGTTCAAAACAGTCTATGTGACAGGCTTGATTCGTGATGAAGAAGGGCAAAAGATGTCTAAATCTAAAGGAAATGTTATCGATCCTTTAGATATGATTGATGGGATATCACTTGCTGATTTACTCGAAAAACGTACTGGTAATATGATGCAACCTCAATTGGCTGAAAAAATAGCCAAACGTACGGAAAAACAGTTTCCAAACGGGATAGAAGCACATGGTACTGATGCATTACGCTTTACTTTAGCGGCGCTTGCATCAACTGGGCGAGATATCAATTGGGATTTAAAACGTTTAGAAGGTTATCGTAACTTCTGTAATAAACTTTGGAATGCTAGCCGTTATGTGCTAATGAACACCGAAGCCCATGATTGTGGTTTCAAAGGTGGCGATCTGGCTTATTCATTAGCGGATAAATGGATATTAGCTGAATTTAACCAAACCGTAAAATCTTATCGTGAAGCTTTTGATACTTATCGATTTGATTTAGCTGCTAATATTTTATATGAATTTACGTGGAATCAGTTCTGTGACTGGTATTTAGAATTGACTAAATCAGTATTAGCCAATGGTGGACAATCCGAACAACGTGCTGCCCGTCATACCTTAGTCACCGTTCTTGAGGCATTATTACGACTTGCACATCCAATTATTCCTTTTATTACAGAAGAGATATGGCAAAGTGTTAAACCATTAATGGCGATTAAAGCCGATACCATTATGTTACAGCCGATGCCTGCATTTGACAGCAAGCATACGGATGACCAAGCCGTTGCGGATATTAACTGGATTAAAGATGTGGTTATTGCTGTTCGTAATATTCGTGCTGAGATGAATATTGCACCAAGTAAACCATTGCAACTATTGATTCGTAAAGCTTCGCCTACAGTTCATCGAATCATTAGTGATAATATCAATTTCATTGAATCGTTAGCCAGATTATCCGAAATTGTCTTATTAGATGAGGGTGAAACGGGGCCATTGTCAGTAACTAAATTGGTGGATGGCGCTGAGCTATTAATGCCAATGGCTGGCTTAATTAATAAAGACGATGAATTAGCGCGTCTTGAAAAAGAGATAGCCCGTATTGACGGTGAAATAGCCCGTATTACCGGTAAATTATCGAATGCCAATTTTGTAGATAAAGCACCGGCAGCAGTCGTTGCCAAAGAGAAAGAAAAACAACAAGGTTATATTGATGATAAAACCAAGTTGCAAGAACAATATCTTGCAATTAAAAATTTATAGTCTTGCCAATAAAATCTCTCGCTAAATTAGCGAGAGATTTTTTTACCTTGCTACATAACTGCTTATCGATGACATCTGAAATTGTATGTTAACTGATAGCTATCAAGGTTAATAAAGTACTACCACAATAAAATGATACATCTTGTATGTGCAATTAGACCATGTAGCCGTTAAGGTAAGAAATGATATATTAAGATTAATATCAATGTTTTACAAAAAAAATTTGTATAGCTAATTTGCTTTTGAATTAAGTTTACTATATACTTCGAAAATACTTTTATGGGTTGTTAGCTCAGTCGGTAGAGCAGTTGACTCTTAATCAATTGGTCGCGGGTTCGATCCCCTCACAACCCACCATTTAATATTCCTTTTTCATAATTTTCTAGCTTTGATAGCTTTCAAGTTTACCTGTTTGTTCAAATTAGCATGATGAAATGAAACCATAATTAAGCTTTAATATTATTGATTAAGGTGTGATAGGTTAATAAAACATCAGAACGTTAAGGTTTTAAACTTAACCAATAAATTTGTTTTTCAAATGACTATAGGTATTATTATGAATGCATATCTTTATCTTTTTTTCGCTATTATTTGTGAAGTTATCGCTACATCTTCATTAAAATTATCGAATGGGTTTACCCATCTTATTTATTCTATTATTACAATTGTTGGTTATAGCGCATCATTTTATATTCTTTCCTTAGCATTAAAAACCATTCCCGTAGGTATTGCTTATGCGATTTGGTCAGGAATTGGTATTGTGCTTATTAGTTTGATTGCTTGGATCTTTATGAAACAAACTTTGGACTTAGCGGCTGTAATCGGTATGGGATTTATCATGTTTGGGGTAATTATTATAAACTTATTTTCTAAAGTGTCAGGGCACTAATATTATTGATATCGATTTTGAGATGAATAATTAATCAGTATAACAGTTTGTTTTAATAAGTTAATCAATGAACAAGGTTAGATGATTGAATAAACTTCAGGTTTAATGACTATTGAGTAAAAGCACGCTATTGACGTCATAATTAGATTATCAAAAAGTTTTAGTTATTACCTTTGTTTCAGTATAAAAAATTACATGCTAAGCTTGAATGGTTGCGTTTATCGCTATATCATAGCGCAGCTTAAAAAGACTTTAATCATCAAAATTATAAACGAGTCATCATGTTAATTAATGCTAAAAATATACTGGAAAAATTAAATCCTCATAACAAAATCAATTACGATTCTGTTTTACAAGAAGTCATCGCAGATTGGCAGCACGAAGCAGTTCGCCCTAAATTATTGATTCATAGTTGCTGTGCACCATGTAGTACCTATGTTTTAGAGTATTTGGCACAGTATGCTGATATTACTATCTATTTTGCCAATTCGAATATTCATCCAAGAGTTGAATATGAACACCGTAGTCTGGTTCAACAAAAATTCATCAACGATTTTAACCTGAAAACAGGGCATCATGTCCAGTTTTTAGAAGCACCTTACCAACCGGCAGAGTTTGTTAAACAAGTTGGGCATTTGCGTGATGAACCCGAAGGAGGAGAGCGTTGTCATCTCTGCTATAAAATGCGATTAGATTTGGCAGCGATTAAAGCGCAAGAATTGGGATACGATTATTTTGCTAGTGCATTGACGTTAAGTCCTAAAAAAAATAGCCATAAAATCAATCAACTGGGTTTTGAAATTCAAGAAATTTTTTCGGTGAATTATCTACCTTCTGATTTTAAAAAAAATAATGGTTATAAACGTTCTATCGAGCTTTGCAAAGAATATGATGTCTATCGACAATGTTATTGTGGTTGTATTTTTGCTGCTAAAGCGCAAGGCGTCGATTTAAAAAATGTTATTGCGATCGCTAAGCAGGGATTAGAAAAAATGCGTTAATACATATTATTATCCTCATAAAAGATGCCAAAAAATAGTTAGTTCACCCTATTAAAAATGGTTTTAGCTAACTATTTTCTATGATAGAAATTAATTTAATAGGATTTTAAAAACGCAACTTTAAAACAAGATATTTTTTAACCAAATTGATTAAAAAAAAGTAAGATTCGGCTATAATTATTACACATAAAAAATAAAGCGATATTGATTATATCGATTAAAAAGTAATGGATGCTTTGGGGATTATGTGCTGCTTATGTCAAAATTATTTAAATTTGGTTTAGATGTGGGTTCCACAACAGCGAAATGTGTTGTACTTGATGAGTTTGACAATTTTGTTTATACCAATTACATTCGTCATAATACACATATTGTGGCGACAGTCCTCGATTTACTTAATGAAATTAAACAGAAGTTTGGTAATAATATTTGTCTATCCGTCAAGGTAACGGGTTCGGCTGGTATGGGAATATCTGAAAAAGCCGATATTCCTTTTATCCAAGAAGTGGTGGCGGCATCTGAAGTTGTGCAGCGCAACTATCCCGAAGTCAGAACCTTAATTGATATTGGCGGTGAAGACAGTAAGATGATTTTCTTCTTTCCCGATCGCCCGCCCGATATTCGAATGAACGGTAGCTGTGCAGGTGGGACAGGGGCATTTATCGATCAAATGGCAACGCTATTAAACACGCCTGTTCAACAATTTAATCAACTCGCTCAACATCATGACAAAATCTTTCCAATTGCTTCTCGTTGTGGCGTTTTTGCCAAAACCGATGTCCAAAATCTCATTAGTCGTAACGTCTCAAAAGAAAATATCGCCTTTTCTGTTTTACATGCTGTTTGTATTCAACTCGTTAATACCTTAGCACGTGGTTATGATATCGTTCCTAAAGTGATGTTAATTGGTGGGCCATTTTCCTTTATTCCAACCTTAGGTAAAGCAGCGCTTAATACGTTGAAATTAGATGAAGATCAGCTAGTTGAAACGCCTTATCCAACATTGTTGTCTGCTTGGGGGGCGGCAATTCATCCGATTGAACGTGCTGAACTTTCAATTAATAGTTTTATCGAGAAATTAAATGCTTCAACAAAAATTGCAGTGAATCAATCTTTTCGATTATCTCCTCTTTTTAATGAAGCCTTATCATTTGATGACTGGAAAAAAAGACGGAAATATATCGATATTCCTCGATTAAATATCGTAGATTATAAAAAGCAAAATTCTTTTTTGGGCATAGATAGTGGTTCAACGACAACCAAAATTACGTTAATTAGTGAAGATGATGAACTACTGTTTACTTATTATGCCCCCAATAACGGTCATTCAATTAGTGCACTGATTAAAGGATTATCTCAATTAAAAAAAGAAATTGAGACATCCAATAAAGATATTGTGATTTTGCGGACGGGTGTCACCGGTTATGGCGAAGAGTTATTAAAAGCCGCATTTGGTATTGATGATGGTTTAGTTGAAACGATGGCGCATTTTGCCGCAGCAAAGCATATTGATCCAGATGTCAGTTTTATCATGGATATCGGTGGTCAAGATATGAAAGCCATTTTTATTGCCAATGGTGTGGTTAATCATATCGAACTTAATGAAGCTTGTTCATCAGGGTGTGGTTCATTCATTGAAACTTTTGCTAAATCATTAAACTCAAATACCATTGATTTCGCCGATGCGGCCTGTCAATCAACCCATCCTTGTGATTTAGGTACACGCTGTACTGTGTTTATGAATTCTAAAGTTAAACAAGCCCTACGCGAAAATGCCACCATGGGGGATATTTCGGCTGGACTTGCGTTTTCAGTGATTAAAAATGCAATTCATAAAGTGCTTAAACTGCACGATATGCGTAAATTAGGTAATAATATCGTCGTGCAAGGTGGAACTTTTAAGAATCCTGCTGTTTTTCGAGCCTTAGAACAATTAACCGGTGCGCAAATCACCAGCTCAAATATCCCTGAATTAATGGGCGCCTATGGCTCGGCTTTAGTGGCAAAAAATCATTTTGTTGAAAATAATACACCTTCACAATTTATTGGGCTGGATAACTTAGCAAAAGCTGAAGATAACAAAGCGAAACCTTCTCGCTGTAAGGGGTGCGAAAATAATTGTGATATTATGATCTACCGTTTTGCCAATGGGCAAAAATATTATTCCGGTAATAAATGTGAACGTTTCTTAAGTAATAATCAATATAAAGATAATCATGCCTTTAACATGCTTGATTATAAAAACGCGCTCTTGTTTGATCGAATCACTGTCGAAAATCCTCAAGCAAAAATTAATATAGGCATACCTCGTGTTCTCGGACAATATGAAAATTTTCCTTTTTGGCATACGTTATTGACTCAAAGTGGTATCAACGTAATACTTTCACCTTATTCGACTCATAAAATTTATGAACAAGGAGCAGGTACAGTGATGTCTGATAGTATCTGTTTTCCTGCTAAATTAGTACATGGGCATATTATGGAATTAGTTGGTCAAAAAGTGGATCGTATTTTTATGCCTATGGTCGTATTTGAATCATCCCAGTTTGATAATGCAGTAAATAGTTTTAATTGTCCTATTGTGAGTAGTTATGCAGAAGTCATACATAGTGCTATCAATCCAGAATTAAAATATGGTATTCCGATTGATTATCCTGTGATGAATTTCACGGATGTGAAGTTACTCAAAAAAAGTTGTGTTCAATATTTACGGTCATTAGGTATAGCGAAAAAAGTCATTGATAACGCCTTTTCGGCAGCATTAATGGCACAGTCCCAGTTTAAACAGAATCTTTACAACAAAGCGATTGAAGTATTAGATAATGCCAAACAAACAGGGCGATATGTATTTATTTTAGCAGGACGGCCTTATCATAGTGATAGTTTAATAAACCATAAAACACCTGAAATCTTAAATGCGCTTGGTTGTGATGTGATTACTGAAGATTCTGTATTAGGTGGCATTAGCCAGTTATCGCCAGAACTTCAAATTTGTTCACAATGGAGCTACCCGAATCGTTTATATGCTGCCGCTTCATTCGTTGCAGAGCAACCCAATAATATCCAATTTGTTCAACTTAATTCATTTGGTTGCGGGCTTGATGCTATTGTTACCGATGAATGTAAAGCAATTTTAGAATCAAAAGGTAAAACCGGTACGATAATTCGTGTTGACGAAATTACCGCAACGGGTTCTGTCAGATTACGTTTACGTTCCATTATTGAATCGATACGAATGAATCATCAGCAACCTTTAAAAACAGATGAACGTAAAAAAACGGCTATTTTTAGCAAGCAAGATAAGCAGCGTCGAACCATTTTAGCACCGTTTATCTCCGATTTTTATTCTCCGCTTTTAACGCCAATTTTTGCGTTATCGGGTTATAAACTGGAAACATTACCTAAGCCAGATAAGCGTTCAGTCGAATGGGGATTAAAATACTGCAATAACGAAATCTGCTATCCGGCAACAATTATTGTTGGGGATATTATTAAAGCACTGCGTTCAGGAAAATATGACCGTAATGATGTAGCAATAGGGATAACTCAAACGGGTGGACAGTGTCGAGCGAGTAGTTATTTATCGTTGATCAAAAAAGCGATGATCAGTAATGGTTTTGAAGATATTCCCATAATTTCACTTAGTACTGGAAATATTAATGAAATAGAACAACCTGGCTTTAAGCTAAATTGGTTTAAAACATTACCGATAACTTTTTTTGCGATGCTTTTTGCTGATTCACTATCAAAAATGTATTACGCCATTGCGCCAAGAGCGAAAGTTAAACAACAAGCTGATCAGCTTAAAGCGCTTTATATGCATAAATTGCAACAACTTATTCAACAAAAGCAAGGTAAAAAGGCCATCTTCGAACTATTAACGCAAGCCGTTGTACACTTTAATCAAATTGAAACACACCATAAAAATTGTCCACAAATCGGTATAGTGGGCGAAATTTACGTTAAATATAATAGTTTTGGTAATCAACACAGTGTTGAATGGCTAGTTGAGCAGGGTATTGAACCGGTTATTCCACCAATGATTGAGTTTTTTGCGCAATGTTTTGTTAATTATGATAGTAATGTCAATAATTATCTCTCATCAAAGAGTTATATCTCTTATCTAATATCCTTTTTTGAAAAGATTGCACATCGGTATATTGATAAAACAAATAAAATTTTGTCCCAATTTAAGTATTATCAACCTTTCCATAGTATACGTGATATGTCTAAAAAGGCTGAAGAAATCTTAAATCTGGCGAATCAATATGGTGAAGGTTGGTTGATTCCTGCTGGCATCATGACATTTGCTGAACAGGGAATTAACAATGTTATTAGCCTGCAACCGTTTGGATGTATTGCAAATCATGTTGTATCTAAAGGTGTTGAAAAACGAATGCGAGATCTTAACCCAAAACTTAACTTACTCTATTTAGACTTTGATGATGGTGCAGGTGAAGTTAATGTGCTTAATCGTTTGCATTTTATGGTAAGTTCATTAAAGTATACCCAGTTACAACGGATTGTTTAAATGTTAAAGTACATGACGATTCAGTGTAAGTAATAGTAAAAAGATAATTTATAAAAGGATTGTTTGTGTTATCAATTTATCAATTAAAATCACGATTTCAATCGTTACTTCGTCCCTGCGTTGAGAAATTCTATAGTGCGAACATTACCGCAAATCAGGTCACTTTATTCGCTTGTATAGGCTCTATTTTTATCGCCTTGATTGTGAGTTATTTTATTGAATATCTTTGGCTATTTTTCTTAATTCCAGTATGGATGTTTATTCGAATGGCGCTCAACGCCATTGATGGCATGTTAGCACGAGAGTATCATCAAAAATCTAATTTGGGCGCATATTTAAATGAAATAACGGATGTTATTTCCGATTGTGCGCTATTATTAGTATTTATTCAGGTGCCAAGTGTCAATACTGGTTTAGTGATATTGATTGTGTTACTGTCTTTTTTAACTGAATATAGTGGTGTTTTAGCGTTACTAATTGGTGCATCCAGACGGTATGACGGTCCAATGGGAAAAAGCGATAGAGCTTTTATTTTTAGCTTAATCAGTTTAGGTATTGCTACCGGTTTGTTACCATTGAATTGGATAAATGCGTTATTAGGGATAATTATTTTTTTACTCATATGGACGACTGTGAATCGAATTCGAAAAGGTTTGCAAGAAGCTAAAATTTAACAAGGAGTTGTCGATGCGTCAACAGCAACAAAAAACATTCACAAGCCATGATGGTTGCCAAATATTTTATCGCTACTGGCCTGCAATAGATGGCGATATCCAACCCAATCAAGCGATTGTGCTTTTTCATCGTGGACATGAACATTCTGGTCGAATAGCGCATCTTGCCGACGAACTTGAATTACCTAATTTTCACATTTTTGCATGGGATGCCCGAGGTAATGGACAATCAGAAGGTAAACGAGGCGATGCCCCCAATTTTGCTACGCTGATCAAGGATGCGAATGCTTTTATTGAACACATTATCCAAGAATATAGTTTAAGACAACAAGATATTGCAATTATTGCACAAAGTGTGGGTGCCGTCATTGCGAGTGCTTGGGTGCATGATTATAACCCCAATATTCGAGCCTTAGTACTAGGAGCGCCTGCTTTTCGTGTAAAACTTTATGTTCCTTTGGCCGTGCCTGGTTTAAAATTATTATATAATCTGAAAGGTAATTTTTTTGTTAATAGTTACGTTAAATCTGGATTATTGACTCATGACAAACAACGAGCAGAATCATTTAATCAAGATCCATTAATCACTCGACCAATTTCAGTCAGATTGCTACTTGATTTATATTCTGTAGCTGATCGTATTGTTAAAGATGCTAATGCAATAACAGTGCCGACTCAAATACTTGTTTCTGGTTCTGATTTTGTTGTCAGACGCAAACCTCAGAAACAGTTTTATGAAAATTTAGGTACCACTCAAAAAGAATTTCATATCTTGCCTAATTTTTATCATGACACGTTTGGTGAACAAGAACGCCATATCGCTATTGAAAGAGCAAGGCGTTTTATTATAGGGTGCTTTGCAAATCAACCGAATATTCCTTCTTTGGTTAACGCAGATCTTGTCGGTTACACTAAGCAAGAAGCCGATAATTTATCATTGCCTGTGAAGGGAATAGTTAAACCTCTTTACTGGAAATTCATCAAAGCTAATTTGAAATATGCCAGTAAAATTTCTGATGGTATCAAACTTGGAGTTGAAACTGGGTTCGACTCAGGTAGTACATTGGATTATGTTTATCGTAATCAACCTTCAGGAAGTTCAAAATTAGGTCAGTTTTTTGACTATATTTATTTGCAATCAATGGGTTGGCGAGGAATTCGGCAACGTAAAATACATCTTGAAGAATTATTAAAATTAGCCATATCGCAATTACAAAAACACGATAATATCGTCAATATTGTTGATATAGCAGCAGGTCATGGACGTTATGTTCTTGAGACAATTAGTCAATTAGCCATGAAACCTGATTCAGTACTCCTTAGAGATTATAGCGATATTAATATTCGTGATGGTCAAAATTTGATTACTGAATTAGGCTTAAGTCACCTTGTACAGTTTGAAAAGGGCGATGCTTTTAACAGACAGCAGTTAGCTGACCTATCGCCTAAACCAACATTAGCTGTCGTTTCTGGTTTGTATGAATTGTTTAGTGATAATTCATTATTACGTGAATCTTTATCGGGTTTAGCGGATGCTATCCCCAAAGGTGGATATTTAATTTATACCAATCAACCTTGGCATCCTCAACTTGAGTTTATTGCCCGAGCATTAACTTCACATCGTGACGGGCAGCCATGGATAATGCGCAGACGCACACAGCTTGAAATGGATCAACTTGTCATGGCAGCAGGCTTTCGAAAAGTCACAATGCGTATTGATCAGTGGGGGATTTTTACGGTGTCATTAGCTCAGCGCATTGATTAATTGATTAATGTTATGATGAAGCAGTGTTCTATTCAATTAAACATTAAAAAATGTTTATGGCTTATCGGGTTAACAGTATTCTTCTTTGCTAGTTACAATTTTAGCAATGCATTCACAGCTGAACGTAATGATGTCAGTAGCATTGTTTTTGATTGGGAAACGCTCATACCACTTTGGTCATGGACGATTGTGCCCTATTGGTCGATAGATTTAATGTATGGACTTGCTATATTACTAGCAAAATCGAATCAGTCATTAAAAATACTTTGCTTTAGATTATTAACCGCACAAATTATTTGTGTCTGTTGTTTTCTTCTTTTCCCACTTAAATTCAGTTTTGATCGTCCAGCTATGGACGGATTTTTTGGTTTACTTTTTGATTTTCTTATGGGATTTGATAAACCTTTTAATCAAGCCCCATCATTACATATCACATTACTTATTATTTTATGGCAGTTCTATGCTAATTATTTTCAGACTTTTTTCCGTAATATTTTGCATATTTGGTGTTTGTTAATTGCGCTATCGGTATTAACAACCTGGCAACATCATTTTTTTGATATCCCAACAGGTGTATGGGTAGGTTGTTTGTGTATTTGGTTATGGCCTAATAATGGAATATCGCCATTAAAATGCACGTCTTTATCAAAACAGTACCGTTGGGCTTTTATTTATTGTTGTTTAACTCTGTTAACCATGGGTTTGGCCATTTATATGAAGGGGTGGGGACTTTGGCTATTTTGGTTTTCTGGGGCATTTTTGTTGGTCGCGCTTAATTATTTATTGATAGGTGCAAAAGGATTTCAAAAACAATCTAACGGACATTTTTCACTCGTCGTTATTATATTATATTTGCCTTATTTTATCATTATGTGGATCAATTCACGTTTATGGACGTTTAAGCACCAACCAAACAATTTCATTGAAGATAACGTTTTTTTAGGTAGAATTCCTTCAACCTACAATCTGAAACACAATCAATTTACAACTATTGTTGATTTATGTGCAGAACTGCCGATAGGTCAATTTAAAGGTAATTATATGCTAATGCCAATTTTGGATATGACACCGCTCACGCAAGCGCAATGTCAAATGACGGCTGAAATCATTGAACAATATCGACTCCAAGGTCGATTGTTAGTCTGCTGTGCATTAGGTTATTCAAGAAGTGCGACAGCAGTTATCGCGTGGTTGTTGTGGACTAATCGAGCCAAGAATGTTGATGATGCGATAGCTAAGGTAAGAACATGTCGGCGTAATATTGTTATTTCAACCAGACAACGGTTAATATTAATAGAATGGAGCAGAAATCTACATGCTGAAATCTGATCATAATAGAAAACAGTTTCAGACCAATCAAACTGAAATTGTGACATTGTGTAGTTTGCTTTCTTTAAGTAAGCTAATTAATATTTTTTCTGGGTTATTAACAATTTCTGCTCTGGTCATTGGCTTTATTTATCTGTTAATTAATGATTCAAATCTGATAAGTTTAATCTGTTTTTTTGTTTTTATTTTAGGTTTAATAAGTCAATATTATGCACTTAGGACTACTTTCGATATCAAACTTTTTGAATATTTGACGCCATATATCCATGAACCCTCAATAGTGTTGAAAGAGTTAGATCATGCGCTTGTAAAATTAGGTTTAATTAAATCTGATTTTTCTAAATCTCGAACAATGTATGAGCGCGAAAAAGGGACATTACGACTTTTCAAAATTCAAATAGTGACAGTGATGATCCAACTTTTACTCTTTATGGGCGGATTTGCCAGTCGTATTATTTATAATTTATTGTAAAATGATTTCAACATTCATTTTTAAAGTATTAAAAAAAATCAGCAATTTGAGGAAATAGATGTCTAACTATCAATACCATACTTTATTGTTATTTTTGGGCGTTACTCTATTTTTAATCGTTGCGTCGTTAATTGGTCTCACGTTAAAACATCGAATTCGATCACCTAATCGGGTTATTGATAATTTAAATACTCGCATTAATGCGTGGTGGGTCATGGTAGCGATTTTAGGTACTGCTTTTTTGATCGGAAAATTAGCCGTCATTTTTTTATTTTTCGTGGTATCGGGTTTAGCATTACGAGAGTTTCTTAATCTGACCAGTATTAGCCGAGATGATTATTACGTTTTAATATTTGCTTTTGGAATAGCGTTGCCGGCGCAATATATTTTAGTTGCTGTTTCATGGTATGGTCTATTTAGCATATTCATTCCAGTATTTGGTTTTTTAATTCTTTCTATTTTAGCCACAATTACCGGATCCTCATTTAAATTCTTAGACAGAACGGCCGAAGTACAATGGGGATTAGTCATCACCGTATATAATATCTCTTGTGTGCCTGCCTTATTGTCACTCCAAATTGATAACTATCACGACCGAAATTTATTACTTATTGCTTTTTTGGTGTTAGTTGTTCAAATGTCAGATGTTTTGCAGTATGTCTTTGGTAAATTATTTGGTAAACATAAAATTAGCCCTAATTTATCACCATCCAAAACAGTGGAAGGATTTATTGGTGGCATAGTTACAGCCAGTTTTATTGGTAGTTGTCTGTTTTGGATTACGCCATTTAGTTTTATTCAAGCTGGTTTAATTTCACTCATGATCACCTTGCTAGGATTTTTTGGCGGATTAGTTATGTCTGCCATAAAGCGTGATAGGGGGGTAAAAGATTGGGGTAACCTAATTGGCGGACATGGTGGTGTACTTGATCGTTTTGATTCAATCTGTTTTGCAGCGCCTGTTTTTTTTCATGTAGTTAGATATTATTGGGCATAAAATAGTATTAAGTTTAAATTAATAAAAAGCTTTGTATAAATTATAAAAATTTATATCTAAAAATGAGCAAAACAGATTATTTTATGATATAAATACTAGGTATTGTATTAACTTAAGATAGAAAGAAGGACTTAGTATGTTAAAAGAGCAAATGGTAGTAAAAAATTCAACCGGTCTTCATGCGCGCCCAGTAACGGCATTAGTCAAATTAGCCGGTCGCTATAAATCATCAATTGAGCTTGTTTATAACGACAAAGCAATTAAACTAAAAAGTATGATGGGGCTGCTAGGAGCAGGTGTAAAAGGTGGTTCAACTGTTGAAATCATCTGTGATGGAGAAGACGAGCAAGCTGCAATGGATGAAATCCGCGAATTATTTGCTACTGGTTTTGGTGAATAATTGATAAATCTTTATCAAAACAGAATGTTATAAACATATATATTCCGTCGACTTAGGTCGACGGAATGGTTTTAAAAGGGCGAGAACTGAATACTTTTAAGTAGAACTATTTAAAAAAATTAAGCTAATCTTTGATGATTGAATTTAATTCGTGTGGATCAATAGATGGCAATAATTTTGTAAAACCCTTAGTTAAATATATCAGATAGAAAAATCCAATAGCGAGCCAAATTAAACCAACTATCATGGCTGTCGCATCTAAACTAGTCCACAACCATAAAGAAAGTAAAACACCAATTGCCGGTAAAAGACCATATTTGATGATTAACGCGAATGTTTTGGTTTGACCTTCACCTAAATAGCTTTTAATTACACATAAATTGACAAAAGTAAATGCGACTAACGCCCCAAAGCTAATCATTGAAACAACCAATGTTAAACTTAACACCAACGATAATAATGAAAAACATGCTACAAATATTATAGATAAATAAGGTGTTCTAAAACGAGGGTGGATACGATAAAAGATCTGCTTTGGTAATACGCCTTCACGACCCATTGCATAGAAGATCCGTGAAACACTGGTTTGTGCAGTCATTGCAGAGGCAAACACACCTGTTAAATAAGCCGCTTGGAAGAAGTTATACATAAACTCTCCACCTAACCGGCTAATATCACCCACACGACGAACAACTTCTAAACTTGCGGTATCTTTATTTTCTGCAAAATCAGTCCAATTTGGATAGGCTAAATGAGCACAATAAGAAACGACTAAAAAGATACATCCAGCAATAAGGACAGTCCAGATAATTGCTCTTGGTAGCGATTTTTGGGCATCATTCGATTCTTCAGCTAATGTCGCAATAGCATCAAACCCTAAAAAAGCCAAACATAATATTGCTGCACCAGATAGTAATCCGCTAAAATCGCCAGCATTAACTGATAATGGTTTCATCATAGCATCAGGCGTTAAATTAACGTTTGTAAATGTCAAAAAGATAAATAAACCGATAAAAATCATTTGAATGATGATCAAAGTGAAATTAACCGAATTAATTAGTTTAATTCCCAAATAATTGAGTAAACTTACGCCAATTAAAGATCCTAAAACAAATACGGGTGCAGGAATCGCTGGAAACGCTTCGTTTAAATAAATACCTAAAACCAAATAATTTAAAATTGGTAAAAAAAGGTAATCTAAAATTTGAGCCCAACCAACCAAAAAACCGACTTTTCCACCAAAAGTACGTTGTACATACGAATAGGCTGAACCAGCAATTGGTAGCTTATTGGCCATACGGCAATAGCTCAATGCTGTGAAAAAGATCATTGCTAGAGTGATAATATAGGCTATAGGTAAGTGTCCATTACTTGTAACAGTGACTTCCCCATAAGTGGTAAAGATCCCCAAAGGAACCATATAAGCTAAACCAAATGCAATCAATGCAGGTGTGGTTAAAACTCGTTTCATTTTTATTGCGGACATGACTAACTTTGCTCCTCTGTCCCAAAAAACAATAAAAAACTACTAAGTATAGTTTTGCCTTTTTACCCGCTAAAAGCGGCAGGGAATTCTCCCATATTATTATAATTATGCAAGTTAATTTTTATTATATTGACATTAAATTATGCAAATTTTGAATTAGATCATTCAATATGAATTATTTCTAAACAAATCTTAATAAAAATAGATTATTTAAACTCGTAGGCGTGACCTATATTTAGGTTCAGCGTTCTATTATAGATAAGCATAGAAGGATAAGAAATTGAAAAAGCCAAGGTAATTTGTTCATAAAATATATTGTATTTTAAATTGGAGAAAAAGAGATTATTGTGGATTTGATATAAAGTAGTGAAAAAAATATTTTTAGGAAAATTATTGTTTAAAGTTTTCCTAATAAGAGTGATATTTTGGATGAATGTTTTAAAATGTAAGAAAATTTGAATAAAAAGTAATTTTGATTTCCCTTGTTACAGATATGCAACCAAAGCATTTACCATTATTCTTACTTTCAGTACTGATTGCTAATGTATATAGTAATTAAATTATTAAAACTAACAAGAAACTAATTATCCGTTCTAGGTGGGGAACAGCTTGCTTATCAGCTAACGTACCTATTATTCATATAAACGATAAAGACGTAATGACTAAACAAAAATAAAGCCAACGGTTAGGTTGGCTCTATTTTTTAAAACAATCTATCTAAAGCTATAGTTTTTACGAGTCTTGTTGATAAACTGTTTTACCACCAACAATAGTCGTTAATACTTTCACATTTTGCATATCGGTTGCTGGAATGGTAAATGGATTGCGATCTAAGATGATCAAATCAGCAAATTTACCTTTTTCAATTGAGCCAATATAGTCATCTTGTTTTAGCACATAAGCAGCGCCAATGGTTGCGCAGCGTAAAACTTCGGTCGCGGTTAAATTACGGTCACTGTTTAAACGTGGGTGCTGTGCATCAATTTGTCGGGTCATGGCTATTTGAAAATCATACCATTCATTTAATGGATCAATTGGCCAATCGCTACCAAAGGCGCAGTTGACGCCTGCATCGATATATTGCCCGTGGGCTTCTAAACCGTAATAGCGCTTTTCGCCAAATAGTGTTTGGTATTGTTCAACCATAGCCGCACTACAGCCTGCCCATTGGAATGAAAACACTACACATGCATTTAATTGCTTATACCTTGCATATTGATGCGCAGCACTAAGTTCATTGTGCGCCGTGCTAGGGCGGATATCGGCATCAGGTAATGCTTGGCGCATTTTTTCAATTGCATCAAGCACTACTTCAATGGCACCTTCACCAACAGTATGCATATGAGGATGAAAACCGGCACGAGAGGACTCTAAAATTAAAGCATTTAGCATCTCAGTTGAATAGTACAAATCACCATAACGATCTTTTTCATCTTCAAGTTGATAAGGTTGTAATAGTCTTGCTGTCATTAATGGTGCTTGCATTACCCCGTCAACAAACAGTTTAGTATGTGAAATTTTAATACCGGGCTTAGGTTGCCAATTTTTATCATCATAACGGTTTGCAAACTGTTTAACTTTTTCGAGTAATGCCGGAATAGCTTCAATGGATGTCACATCATCTGGCGGTAACTCTCGTGCACCAAATAACCGAATGGTAAGTTGATCTTGCTGTTGCAACTTCAAAAAGGCATCGGCTTGCGTTTCAGTTATCCGTGCGTCCATCACGGCTGTTACGCCTTGTTTGTTTAATTCTGCCTGTGCTAATTTAGCAATATGTGCGGCTTGTTCTTCCGTCAATTTTGATATGCTATCAAAAGCTCGCATAGCCGGTGCATCTTCTAAAATGCCATTAAGTTCACCGTCTTGTGTTCTGCCTATTTTTCCATCTGTCGGTTCGGGTGTGTTTCTATCCAAACCAAATTTTTGCAACGCAATACTATTAGCAACTAACGTATGACAATCGTTAGAAAAAAGGATTACCGGTCGCTGAGTATTGAGTTTATCCAGATCGAAGCGGGTAATATCGGTACCAATTGGTAACACTTCTTGCCTTAACCAGCCTCGAACTTGTAGCCATTGTGTGCTATTATTCTGACTGTCTTTATCCAAGTGTTTTTGAATAATTGCTAAAGTATCCTCAACGGTTAAACTTTGATAATTCAAATTACATGAGGTCAATTGCATGCCACCCCAAAAAGTATGAAGGTGTGAGTCGATTATCCCCGGCATCATCGTTTTACCATGAAGATCGTAAATTGCTGTATCATTATCAACATAGTGATGGCTATTTATTTCATCTGTGGAGCCAGTTGCTATTATGTAACCATTTTTGATTGCTATCGCTTCACAAACTGTATCTTTTTTATCTGCTGTATAAATATAGCCATTAATATAAATAACATCAGCTTTAACCATTATTTTTGATTCCTTAAATAAAGAACGATATAAAAGGTGAACGATACCAGATTTATAAAAAATTTGTCAAATGCAATAATTTTCTTTATTGTGTAAAACGATTATGCTACATATAATCTCTATAGTTACAGCGTCACAAGGTGAACAAATGAAATATCAACAACTCGAAAACCTTGAATGTGGTTGGAAGTGGCACTATTTAGTAAAAAAACATCTAGAGGGCGAGCCAATAACTCGCTATATTGAAAAAAGTGCTGCTCAACATGCCGTAAATGAGTTATTACTGTTAGAACATAATCCAACAAGCGTTGTTGATTGGATAAAATCGCATTTGAATCCCGATCTAGATAATCGCATGAAGCAGACTATACGGGCAAAACGAAAACGACATTTTAACGCAGAACAACAATATACACGGAAGAAGTCCATCGATTTGGAATTTTTAGTTTGGCAACGCTTAGCGAATTTAGCTAAACGCCGTGGTTGTACATTGTCACAAACCATTACGCAACTAATTGAAGATGCTGAGCAAAAAGAACAATATGCGACAAAAGTATCAACAATAAAAGATGATTTACTGTCACTTCTTGATGTGAAGCGTAACAGTAAATAACACAAACTACAGGATAAATAGGTTTAATTATGGGAAAATCCCTTGTTATTGTGGAATCACCAGCTAAAGCAAAAACAATTAATAAATATCTTGGCAAAGAGTATGTTGTAAAATCAAGTGTGGGGCATATTCGAGATTTACCCGTTAGTGGTAGTAGCCAACGCTCTGAGAAAACGACTAAAGATAAAGCCGAGAAGAAAGTAAAACGCTCAGAAAAAGAAGCGTTAGTCAGTCGCATGAGCGTGGATCCTTACCATGGTTGGAAAGCACATTATGAGATTCTACCCGGTAAGGAACGTGTTGTATCAGAACTTAAAAAATTAGCTAAAGATGCCGATATGATTTACCTCGCAACCGACTTGGATAGAGAAGGGGAAGCTATCGCCTGGCATTTAAAAGATGTGATTGGTGGCGATGACAATAAGTACCGTCGTGTAGTATTTAACGAAATTACGAAAACAGCCATTAAAAATGCATTTAATAAACCATCTATGTTAGATATGGATCGGGTAAATGCTCAGCAGGCTCGTCGCTTTATGGATCGGGTTGTGGGCTTTATGCTTTCGCCATTACTTTGGAAAAAAGTGGCTCGAGGTTTATCCGCGGGGCGTGTCCAATCGGTTGCTGTTAGACTTGTCGTTGAACGTGAGCGTGAAATTCATGCCTTTATTCCCGAAGAGTATTGGGATCTGTATGCTGATTTAATGACCCAGAATAAAGCGCAATTAACGTTACAAGTGACACATTATAAAAATGAAGCATTTGAGCCAAAAGATAAAGTAGCGATCGATATTGCATTGGCTGAACTTAATAAAAGCCAGTACCATGTTACCAATATTGAAGAAAAACCAACCAAAAGCAATCCGACAGCACCCTTTATTACCTCCACTTTGCAACAGGCAGCAAGTACCCGTTTAGGGTTTGGTGTTAAAAAGACGATGATGTTAGCTCAGCGTCTTTATGAAGCAGGTTACATCACCTATATGCGTACGGATTCAACCAATTTAAGTCAAGATGCATTGACTATGGTGCGTGATTATATTGGTCAGAATTTTGGGGATAAATACCTGCCAAAATCTGCCAATGTTTACAGTAGTAAAAAGAATTCGCAAGAGGCGCATGAAGCCATTCGTCCATCTGATGTAACAATACTGGCTGATAAGCTTAGCGATGTTGACGCTGATGCGTGCAAACTCTATCAACTTATTTGGCGACAGTTTGTTGCTTGTCAAATGACCGCTGCCGAATACAATTCCACCACAATCACTGTAAAAGCGGGAGATTTTATTTTAAAAGCGAAGGGACGTACATTACGCTTTGATGGTTGGACAAAAGTGCAACCTCAATTATCAAAAAATAGTGACGATAAAATTTTACCGGCGGTTAATGTTAATGACAAATTGGATTTAATTAGCTTAAATCCGAATCAACACTTTACTAAACCACCTGCACGTTATAATGAAGCGTCATTAGTAAAAGAGCTTGAAAAGCGTGAAATAGGACGACCATCAACTTATGCAACGATCATTTCAACTATTCAAGATCGGGGCTATGTACGTTTAGATAATCGTCGTTTTTATGCTGAAAAGATTGGTGAAATTGTTACAGATCGCTTAAATGAGAATTTTAATGATCTTATGAGCTATGATTTCACGGCACGCATGGAAGATGCACTGGATGAAATTGCCAATAAAAAACAAGAATGGCGAGAAGTACTCGATCAGTTTTTTAGTGATTTTAGTAAACATCTGGAAATTGCTGAACAAACGCCAGACAAAGGGGGAATGCAATTAAATCCTTTAGTCTTAACGCCAGAAATAACCTGTCCAAATTGTGGACGTGAAATGGGCATTAAAACGGCTGGAACGGGTGTGTTCCTTGCTTGTTCCGGTTATGCATTACCGCCTAAAGAGCGTTGTAAGCAAACAATTAACTTAATCCCTGAACATGAAACCCTAAATATTTTAGAAGAGTCAGAAACAGCCGAAACTGATGCGTTAAGAGCTCGTAAGCGTTGTCCTAAATGTCACACGGCAATGGATAGTTATCTGCTTGATAATGAACGAAAACTACATATTTGTGGTAATAATCCAATTTGTGATGGATCGCTTGTTGAAAAAGGTAACTTCAAAGTCAAAAGCTATGAAGGCCCTATTATTGAATGTGAAAAATGTGGATCTGAAATGCATCTCAAATCAGGACGTTTTGGTCTATACATGGGATGTACCAATCCAGATTGTAAAAATACGCGTAAGATCTTAAAAAATGGTGATGTTGCACCGCCAAAAGAAGATCCGGTCGATTTGCCTGAACTTAAATGTACTAAGTCAGATGCACACTTTGTACTACGTGATGGTGCATCGGGAATCTTCTTGGCTGCACACAATTTTCCAAAATCAAGGGAAACACGTGCACCATTGATTGAAGAGTTACAGCGTTTTAAAGATCGTTTACCCGAAAAATTTAAGTATTTAACTGAAGCACCAAGTAAAGATCCTGATGGTAACCCATCTATTGTGCGTTTTAGTCGTAAAAGCAAACAGCAATATGTCACATCAGAAGTAAATGGCAAATCAACTGGTTGGGTAATGCAATACGTCGACGGCAAATGGATCAATAGTAAAAAATAGGTAAGAACGCCTGAATGATTGTTAATATCATTCAGGTTAAGTATACGTTTTAGTATAAAGTCGTGAGTTTGTTTGTGCTAAAGTGTGAAAGGAATTACCTTATAATTTCCCTCTTTTTTAATACGTATTAATCAAGAGGGAAGTGTATAGAGTTAAAGGAGCCTTTGTCATGAAATTGCAACAATTACGTTATATTGTCGAAGTGGTGAACAACGATCTCAATGTTTCGCTAACCTCCGAAAAACTTTATACATCGCAGCCTGGTATAAGCAAACAGATTAAATTATTAGAGGATGAATTAGGCGTCCAAATTTTTACCCGTGTAGGAAAACATCTTTCAGAAGTGACACCGGTAGGCGAAAAAATCATTGCATTAGCTAAAGAAATCCTCAATAAATCGAAAGATATCAAAATCATTGCTAAAGAGTTCAGTCAGCCAAATCAAGGTTCTTTAACCATCACAACAACCTATACGCAAGCCCGTTATACCTTGCCAGTTGTCATCCAAAAGTTTATGCAACAGTATCCACATATTATTTTGCACATGGAGCAAGGATCGTCTAAACAATGTCTATTGCAAGCGCAAACCGGTCAAGCTGATTTTGCGATAATTACCGATCTTTCGCAGTTAAGTGATGATATGATCGCTTTACCTTGCTACCATTGGAATCAAGCTGTGATTGTCATGAAGGATCATCCTTTGGCTAAAAGTAATATGATTTCAATTGAAGAGTTATCAAAATATCCTTTAGTCAGCTATGATTTTTCTAATGATGGATCAGATTTAAATCAGGCGTTTATTAATGCCAAACAATTACCCAATATTGTATTTAGCACAACTGATGCGGATTTAATTAAAACTTATGTTAAATTGGGTGTTGGGGTCGGCATTGTAGCGAAAATGGCAGTCAATGAAAACATCGATAGCGATTTTGTCGTGCTTAATGCTGGTCATATATTTCCTTATAGTACAACTTATATTGCCTTTGCTCGGTCACTCTTTTTACGTAGCTATATGTACGATTTCATCAGTCAATTTTCACCCCATTTAAATAGACAAACGGTCGATAGACTGATTCTTTGTGATAACAATGTTGAAGTACAAGCTATGTTTAATGGTGTGAAATTGCCAATTTGTTAGGTCATTGATGACTGACATTCGGTAAATTATTCCGAATAAATATTGAGTAAAGTGCGAGGTTTTCGCACTTTATTGTATCGTTTTATTTGTGTCTAGCTTTTAGTATACCGATAACATCTTGAAGGGACAGATTTTGATCTTGTAATAAAACTAACAAATGATAGATCAGATCCGCTGACTCATTTTTAAGTTCTTCTCGGTCATGTACGGTGGCAGCCAGTGCGGTTTCAACGCCTTCTTCGCCCACTTTTTGCGCTATACGCTTGGTGCCATCATGATAAAGTTTTGCGGTATACGATGACTGAGGATCGGCATTTTTACGTGCAGCAAGCAACTGTTCTAATTGATATAAAAACCCCCATTCCGTTTTTGCCTTAGCAAAGCAACTGTTGCTACCGGTATGACACGTAGCGCCAATTGGATCAACTAAAATCAGCAGGGTATCATTATCACAATCGGTTGAAATGTTTTTTACATTTAAAAAATGTCCTGAGGTTTCGCCTTTCGTCCATAGCCGATTTTTAGTTCGAGAATAGAAGGTTACTTTACCAGTAGTTTGGGTTTGTTTAAGGGCTTCTGGCGTCATGTAGCCAAGCATTAATACATCACCTGAAACATAGTGTTGAATAATAACAGGCATTAAGTTATTTACTTTTTGCCAATCAAGCTGACTCGCGTCTAATTGGTTGTCTGAATTGGAAACTAACATAATCGAATCTCTACTCCGTGGTTAGCTAAATACTGTTTAAGTTCTGCAATATTGATAATTTGTTTATGAAATACTGACGCAGCCAAAGCACCATCCACACCAGCATCTTGAAAAGCATCTAAAAAGTGCGCCATTGTGCCTGCACCACCTGAAGCAATTAATGGAACATGACAAATTTTGCGTATCGCTTTGAGTTGTTTAAGATCATACCCATGACGAACGCCATCTTGATTCATCATATTGAGTACGATTTCACCGGCGCCTCGTTTCTGCACTTCCTTAACCCAATCTAGGGTATTCCATTTGGTTGCAACGGTACGTTTTTCATCGCCCGTAAATTGATAGACATGGTAGTTGTCAGTTTCTTGGTCGTACCAAGTATCAATCCCAACTACAATACACTGCACACCATAACAATTGGCTAACTCCGTAATTAAATCGGGGTTAGCTAAAGCAGGGGAGTTAATCGATATTTTATCCGCACCAAAGGTTAATATTTGCCCAGCATCTTCGACGGTTTTAATACCGCCAGCCACACAAAAAGGAATATCAATCACTTCTGCAACTTTGGCAACCCAACTTTTATCGACCACACGCCCGTCAGAAGATGCTGTTATGTCATAAAAAACCAATTCGTCAGCACCTTCTTCAGCATATCTTTTGGCTAGAGGTACAATATCGCCGATGATCTCATGATTGCGAAACTGTACCCCTTTGACCACTTGACCGTCACGAACATCTAAACAAGGGATTATCCTTTTTGCCAGCATGAAATTGCCTCCTGAACTGTAAATTTACCTTCAAGCAATGCTCGACCGACAATCACACCGGCAACACCACTTTCTTGTAGTGCTTGAACATCTGTTAATTGTCCGATTCCCCCCGATGCTTGAAACGCGATTTGTGGAAATTGTTGACTTATTTCTTGATAAAGTTTGACATTGGAACCACTAAGTGTCCCATCTTTAGATATATCGGTACAAAGCACATGTTTCAAACCATAAGGTAGATAATCGTCAATCACCTGCTCAAGTGTTTGGTTCGAATTCTCTTGCCAACCATGAATAGCGACATATTTGTTACCTTGCTCATCAATTCGTACATCGAGCGCTAACACTAATGCATCTGCACCATAAGTGTTAAACCATTGCTTAACGAGTTGAGGTTGTTTAATGGCTGTTGAACCGATGACTACTCGAGTGGCGCCGGCGGCAAGTAGGGCTTTAATATCGTCTTCTGTACGAATACCTCCACCGACTTGAACGGGAACTTGTACACCAGCAATTAAGGTTTTAATCAAGGATATTTGGCGAGTGTTGGGATCTCTTGCGCCGGTTAAATCAACAAGATGTAATAGTTTGGCTCCTTGTTTTTGATAGTCTTGTAATCTCAGTAGTGGGTTATTGCCATAATCACGTTTGAGATCATAATCACCTTGATGTAATCGAACAACAGTGCCATCGATTAAATCCAGTGCAGGTATGATAGTAGGATAGGCACTCATGACTACATCTCCAGAAAGTTTTTGAGCAATTTTGCACCGGCTAAGCCAGAACGCTCGGGATGAAATTGTACACCGTAAAAGTTGTCTTTTTGCACGGCAGCGGTAAAGTTTTCGCCGTAATTGGTTTCTGCAATAGTTGCTGAGCATAATGGCATCGCGTATCCATGAACAAAGTAAAAATAAGCACCATCTGGAATATCTCGAAATAGATGATGTCCGGCTTTCGGGTAGACTTTATTCCACCCCATATGAGGCAGTGGTAGTCCACAATCGGGGATTTTAATGACTTTTTCGTTTATTATTCCCAATGTATCAACATGACCTTCATTACTGTACTGAGCCAATAATTGCATGCCAAGGCAAATACCTAAAACAGGTTGAGTACACACTTTAATAAGCTCGACTAAGTTGCGTTCTTTTAATTTCTGCATTGCAGCTGAAGCTGAACCAACACCCGGTAACAAAAGCTTATCAGAGTTAAGCACGATATCAGGTTCCAGACTGATAATAGGTTGGTATCCTAATCTTTCAATCGCATATTTAACCGAAGAAAGATTAGCGCAACCCGTATCTAAAATCACAATGTTCATTACAACACTCCTTTTGAACTGGGTAATCTGTCACTTTCGATTTTGATTGCTTGTTTTAACGTTCGGGCAAAAGCTTTAAATAGACTTTCCACTTTATGATGATCGTTATCGCCTTCGGTATCGATATGTAGGGTAATACCCATGGCATAACTTATGGAGTAAAAAAAGTGTTCAACCATTTGCGTACTCATATCGCCCACCTTTTGATGAGAAAATTGCGCATTGAATTTCAAATAAGGACGACCAGATATATCCATTGAACATTTCGCTAAACATTCATCCATAGGAATTACCGACGCATAGCGAGCAATACCTCGTTTATCGCCAAGGGCAATTTTCAACGCTTCGCCTAAAGCAAGTCCTGTGTCTTCAATAGTATGATGATCATCAACATGCAAATCACCTTTCACTTGGATATTAAGCTTAATTCCTCCATGGGTCGCAATTTGGTCTAGCATGTGATCAAAAAAACCAATGCCAGTATTGATTTGGCTTCCACCCTGTCGGTCTAACCAAACTTCAACCAGTATGTTGGTTTCTTTTGTGTGTCGTTCAACTTTTGCATAACGATCGGCTGTTGTTAATCGTTGCGCAATCTCGCTCCAATTTAAATGTGTTGGATGATAATGGAGTCCATTAATTCCCATATTTTCAGAGAGTTGTATATCTGTGACCCTGTCACCTATCACATAGCTATTGGTTTTGTCTAATTTACCGCTAGACAAATAAGGTAGCACTAATTGAATTTTGGGTTTTCGACATTGGCAATTATCTTCAGGAAAATGCGGACAGATAAGTACTTCTTCAAAGTTCACGCCTTGTGATTGAAAGATTTGCATCATTAGATTATGTGGACCATCAAAATCAGCTTGTGGGTAGCGACTGGTTCCTAGTCCATCTTGATTGGTCACCATGACCAATTTAAAGCCTGCGGCTTGTAGTTTGAGTAACGCCGGTATGACATTAGGCTCAAAAGCAAGCTTTTCAAAACGATCAACTTGGAAATCAATAGGCGGTTCAGTAATTAAGGTACCATCCCGATCGATAAATAAATATTTTTGTAACATGATGACTCCTATTCTATCGTTTTAAGTGCTGTTATAACCGCATCACATTCAACTTGAGTACCAATGGAGATGCGTATAATGTTTTTTTGACCCATTGATTTACTTTGATCGCGTAAAATAATTCCTTGATTCCAAAGGTTAGTAAAGACATCTTTATCATCTTGAAATTTAACACACAAATAGTTAGACCAGCTTGGGTAAACTTTTTCAACCAGGGATAATTGGGTGAGTTGATCGGCAAATTTTTGTTTTTGGTCATTAAGGTATTGAACATTTAACTTCATCGTATTGATACCGTCTTTACTCAGTGCTTGTGCGGCAATATCTGCTACAGGTGTGGCTAATGGATAAGGGGCAATGACTTTTTGAAGAGTATCAATGACGGGTTTGTTCGCAATCGTAAATCCACAGCGTAACCCTGCTAATGCAAATGCTTTAGATAAAGTTCGTAAAATCACTAAGTGTGGATAATTAGTTAGCCAACTGACTACCGATGATTGTGGTGAAAATTCAATATAAGCTTCATCAATAACAACTAAAGCACGGTCTTGGACCATATTAAGCAGGGATTTAATATCTTCAGCGTTGATTAAATTACCAGTTGGATTATTCGGTGAACAGACATAAATTAACTTAACATTCTCAAGATTTTGTTCAATACCGTTAAGATCGAGTTGCCAATCTTTTGTTGTCGGAACGATCTTAGTTTTTATACCCAATGTTTCAGCACTAACTTGGTACATACCATATGTCGGCGGACAATATAAAATACTATCTTGTTCAGGCTCGCAAAATGCTCGCATCAAAAGTTCAATCGCTTCATCTGCTCCTCGACTGACAAGTAATTGATCAGGTTGTACACCGGCATATTGTGCATAGCCCCTGATCACTTGCTGTGGTTGCGGTTCCGGATAACGATTTAATGTTTGCTGTGTTAATTCAAAATCTGGCGCAATAGGGTATTCATTCGCATTGAGCCAAACATCACCTTGACCGCCAATACGTCTGGCGGATTGGTAGGGTGTCAATTTTTGTACGTTTTTTCTCACTAATTGATTAATATCCATTTGCTATACCTACCTTTGATTCGTTTGATTTAATACTGCTAAACGCAATGTAACCGCTTGTTTGTGTGCTGTGAGTTGTTCTGCTTGCGCCATTAGTTCTACTGCGTTACCAATGGCTTTTAACCCTTCAGGTGTTAACTTTTGAACTGTCATCCGTTTTTGAAAGTCAGCTAATCCTAAACTGGAGTAGGTAGCAGTGTAACCATAAGTCGGTAATACATGGTTAGTACCCGACGCATAATCGCCAGCTGATTCAGGCGACCAGTCACCAAGAAAAATAGAGCCAGCACTGGTTATCTGATCGACAAGTTCATCGGCATTTTGGGTTTGAATGATTAAATGTTCTGGCCCATAACGGTTACTGATTGCAACGCAATGTTCTAAATCTTGAGTGACAATAAGTCGACTTGCTTGTAACGCTTTCTCGGCAATAGCTTGCCGTGATAATTGTGCAAGCTGCTTATCGACTTCTAATGATACTGCTTGAGCCATTTTTTCATCGGGAGTAAGGAGTACAACTTGTGAATCGGGGCCGTGTTCAGCTTGTGATAACAAATCAGCAGCAATAAATGCAGGATTAGCTGAACTATCTGCAATAACGAGCACTTCGGATGGCCCCGCAGGCATATCAATTGCAGCACCATCAAGGCGTTGGCTAACCTGACGTTTTGCTTCTGTTACATAAGCATTACCGGGACCAAAAATTTTGTCTACTTTAGGCACAGACTCTGTACCAAATGCCATGGCAGCAATAGCTTGGGCACCACCTAGTTGATAAATTTCGGTAACGCCACACAGCTCAGCGGCATATAAGATCTCATCCGCTATTGGTGGGGGGGAACACAGTATCACTTTGCGACAACCTGCAATATTAGCAGGTATGGCAAGCATCAATACGGTAGATAACAACGGCGCAGATCCCCCTGGAATATAGAGCCCAACTGAATTGATTGGTCGGGTTACAAGTTGACATTTAATGCCGGGCATTGTTTCAACAGTTACTGTCTGTTTAACCTGCGCTTGATGAAATTTTTTAATATTGTTAACGGCTAATTGCATAGCTTGTTTTAAATCAGGATTAACCCGATCGATTGCCATTTTAATTTCACTGTTGCTTAATTTAATCTGATTAATTTGAACTTTATCAAACTTGTTACTTAAGGCTTTTAACGCTTCGTCACCATATTGCTTAACTTGATCTAAAATATCTGCAACAGATTGACTAATTGAGTCTGATGCAGTCATAGCTGGACGAGTCAATAAAGCGGTTTGTTCTTGTTCTGAACATTGTTGCCAATAAGAGAGTTTCATACTTTACTCCATCATCTTTTCAATTGGTAATACAAGAATTGAGCTTGCACCTAATGCTTTTAGCTTTTCCATGGTTTCCCAAAATAGCGATTCACTACTAACCATATGTAATGCGACTCGATTTTGTTCGCCAGTAAGCGGTAATATTGTTGGATTTTCAGCACCCGGTAACAAGGCAACCACTTGATCTAATACCTGAGTTGGGGCATGTAACATAATATATTTGGATTCGCGAGCTTGTATTACCCCTTGAATACGTGTCATGACTTTATCAATCAGCGCTTGCTTAATTGGTGGCATTTCGCCTTGTCGTTGAATTAAACATGCTTTGGATTGATAGATAATTTCGATTTCTTGTAAACCATTTGCCTCAAGGGTGGCGCCACTTGAAACTAAATCACAAATTACATCAGCTAATCCTGCTCGAGGGGCAACTTCTACCGAACCGTTTAACAAACAAGTTTTAAATGTCACATTGTATTCAGCAAGATAACGACGAAGTAGGTGAGGATAAGTGGTGGCAATACGCAAATTATTTAAACATTCAGGGCCGGTATAATCGAAATCGCGAGGGGCAGCAATGGATAACCGACAACCGCCAAAATCTAAACGACGTAATTTCTTGTACTGAGGATTTTGCCCTTCCGCTTGTCTATCAAGTACTTCTTCTTCTAAAACATTTTCACCCACGATACCAATATCGACCACACCGTCGATAACCAGACCGGGAATATCGTCGTCACGAACACGTAAAATATCGATTGGCATATTTTCAGCAAATGCGATTAAGCGTTGTTCTTGAAGATTAATTTTAATGCCACACTGTGCCAGCAATTTTTTTGATTCATCACTTAAACGACCAGATTTTTGCATCGCAATGCGTAAACGCGAATTATCCAACATATTATTCTCCAACTTATCCAAAAAATTTATAAACCACAAACAAAAAACCCTCGGAAGTTTGATCTTCCGAGGGTTTTCTATTTGCTTTCGCGATATCACCGGAAGACCAAATGTCTTCCAGCACCAATCGCCCGAAGACTATTCAGGAATGATGGTGATGATGATGTTTAGTAATAAAAGCGCAAAAACAATTCATAAAATAAAAACCATTAAGTTGATTTATTAATCTAATTTCTGAACAAAATATAACATAAAAAGTCTGCTCGCAACTGTTTTTTTGTTTTTTTATTAAATTTTTGTAAATTTAAATTCTGTTTCAACAACGTATAAATTGTTTCTATCACAAAGCGATATCATCTTAATTTTTCGAAATTTATAGAGTATATTTTTCAGCGTGATTATGGGGTGATAATTTTTTCAACTACTGATTTACACCAAAAATTACAACAATACTCAGTCAAACAACTGGTCATTTGTGGCATGATGAGCCATATGTGTGTGGATTCAACTACTCGATGTGCCAATGAACTTGGTTATCAACCGATATTAATTCATGATGCATGTACAAACCGTGATCTTGAATTTAATGATGAAATCATCCCCGCTAAAAAAGTCCATTATAGCTTTATGTCAGCATTGGTAGGATTTGCAAACGTTATCAATTGTCATGAGTTCATACAAAAAAAGATAGATTAAATTTTGAAAAAACAGAATGATTTGATTGAATGTCAAAGGCGCTGGAAAAACTCTCTATTATTTAATACTGCCAACGAAATAAGTTTATTTTATTGATTATATTTCAGGAAGATATCGTTTATGTTTATGATATCTTCCTAATCAATTATTGCATCAATAAAAACGATTTATTCAAACGACTATTCAATAAGTTCAGAATATTTTTGACCTAAAACGCTATAACGACCATTGCCTAATAGTGCAAGACTAAAAGCGGTAATGACCATAAAAGCAGGGTATTCCCAACCACCACCGGTATTGCTGAATGTCCATCCATTATTAAAATGGATAACGGTGATAATGAGTAATTCAATAATGGCTAAAATAGCAATGACACGAGTTAATATACCAACTAACAGTAATGCACCGCCACCAATTTCAAAGACAATGGCGATATAACCAACAAAATCGGGAAATCCAAGCGATTCAAAATATTGTGCTGTACCAGAGGGTGTAAAGACGAGTAACTTAGTGAAACCATGAACCAAAAACATCACACCTAAAGCAATACGTAAAAATAGAGCAGCCAGATCAGTTTGATTTTGTCTCATTTTTATTTTTCCTATATTAAGTTAGAAAATAACTTCAATTGATAATTGTAAAAAATTATAAACAATGCTATTACTTGGTTAAAAATAGGATAATACAACATAGATTGTCTCATAAACGGTAATAGTTAGTAAAGTTATACCTGTTCGATTTATAAAACATTATCTGAATGAAAAGATGAATTTGCTTTTTTCTGGCAAGCTCTACATAGACCAAATCGTTTATATTAAATCATTAATCAAATAGGTAAAAAATGTGATTATTTAAAATGTTAGTCAAAATACGATTTTTTAAATCAATGCGTTAATATTATTGATTACTAAAGTTATATTCGTGATGGTGTATTTCATCCTTAATTGTTATAAAACAATGAGCGGAATATTGTCATCGATTTAAACCTATATGGTGAAAACTTTATTCTCTACGTTGCGTTATCATCGCAATAATATATTAAACTGTTAAATTGATAATGTAATAGTAAAAAGCGCAGTTTTATCTGAAAAGTTTGTGATACAATGCCTTAACTATACTTAATGATTCATTTCTAACGTTAAATAATTAATACTCTCTTTTCTAACTTTAAATATTTAATACGATTCCAGTCCTTTTAAAGATTACTATTTTATGCATATCGTTCAATAGATTATTGGAGTAATACTAAAATGAATTACTATGATTTTTTAGTCATTGCCTTAAAATTATTGGTGGTCTTTATTTGCATTATTTTGTTTTTAAAAATTACCGGAAAAACATCATTGTCTCAAATGTCGAGTATCGATTTTATTGGTAACATGATTTTGGGTGGTATTGCCGGCGGTATCATCTATAACCCTAAATTAACCGTTTATGATTTTTTAATTGTATTACTCATGTGGACGGCAATAATGTACACCTCGAATTATCTGAAAAAAAATAGCCAAAATGCCAAAGCCTTTATTGTTGGTAATCCGATCGTATTAATGGATAAAGGCAAAATAAAGTTGGATGCTTTCACATCAGTAAATCTGGATATATCAAGCTTTGCCGTACTATTGCGGATGAAAAATATCTTTAATATCAATTCTGTTGAAAAAGCGATTTTGGAGCCTAATGGACAATTAACGGTCGTTAAAAAAGGAGATAAAGATATTTCAGCTATCGTCTTAGAAAATGAAAAACCAAGAAATGATGTTTTAGAGGATTTGGGTAAAAGTGAAGCATGGTTAAAATCGAGATTATCTCGACAGGGGTATAAAACTTATCAAGGTTTGTACTGTGTTGAATATTATAATCGACGCTTGTATGTGATTCCTAGTGATTCTGTGGATTAAATGATTCAGAACAATAATATTAAATCCCTTAACCATTTCGTTAAGGGTTAATAACCGTGAATGAAAATTTTGATTTAATTGCTATAAAGCGGAGAATTGTTTAACGATTTAGTCACAAAACTTTTTACATCAAAGTCTATCAACGTATCTTGTAGCTTTTCGGCTTCTGCCTTTGATTGACATTGCGTAAAAACACAAGCGCCCGTGCCAGTTAATCGTGTTGGAGCAAATTGCGAAAGATGAGTAATGATTGCGTTTACTTTTGGATAACGCTTGCGCACCACCACTTCACAATCGTTACTAAATTGATCTAAGGATAGCAATTCATTAACGCTTCGAACAGGTGTACCTCGCTTAAGATCAGGATCGTTAAACACCTTGACTGTTGAGATTGCAATATTAGGGTAGGTGACCAAATACCAATATTCCGGAAATTCAACCGATTGCAACTGATCGCCAATTCCTTGTGCTAATGCTGTGTGACCATAGATAAAAATTGGTACATCGGCTCCGATATTACGACCAATCTCGATCAATGTTTGGCGTGATAAATTAAGATTCCATAATTGATTAAGTGCAACTAACGTCGTTGCGGCATTCGATGATGCGCCACCCAGCCCACCACCCATAGGAATTATTTTATCAATCGCAATATCAATCCCTAACTCATGTCGACCAGTATAAGATTTTAGTCGTTGGGCAGCGAGAGTAATTAAATTTTTATCTGAAGGGATATCACTAAATTGAGTGACTAGATTAATTTTATCATCTTCACGACGATTGAAAGATAATCTGTCACTCATATCGATAAATTGAAATAGTGTTTGTAAATTATGATAATTATCAGGACGACGCCCAGTAATATATAAAAATAAATTTAATTTAGCGGGTGAAAGCCATTGATACATGAAAAATCCTTATTACCGTAAAATCCAATTATCAATTTTTAAGCGTACTCGTTCATTATCATGATTAAGTTCAATCATTGCGGGCAGATCTACCGATTTATTATTAAAAGTTTTCGTCATGTAATTCGATATTTTTAATAGCCACTTTTTGTCTTGTTGTAAAAATTCGGTTGATGCTAAACGCCCCGAATTATCGATTTTATCGTTGATACTGTCGTTAGAAAATCCCTTAAGCCAATTATGTAATGAATTTAAAGGCACATCGATCCTGGCGATTTTATTCATCAAACTTTCAACATTATAATCAGTATAATGCTTGCCATTTTTGTCGATCACTTCTGCATAATCCGGTTCTGCAATTAGTGTTAAAATGTTGGTTCCAACAGGTGTAGTAAGTTTGATTTCATAACGATCTATCGATTTTTGAACAATAAAAAAACGTCCATAACTTCGAGAGTTTTCACTAAAATGAGCAATACTTCCATTAACTTGAAAAGCATTTATTTGCTTAAGATCTTGTTGGTGAAGTTGCCATTGTTCTTCAATGGTTGCTGTGTCTTTATATTTGGTAACTTGACAGGCTGTAAGTAACAAAGGCAGTAAGATCAAAGCGTATTTAAATTTAAACATAATTGCCTCTTCAATGTTAATCAATAATAGGTAAAACATTATAACTGATTATTAAAAGAATAAAAAAGGTAATGAGAAATTAACGTTTTCAAATTTTCATGTATAATAACCTTTTATAAAGGTGCTATAAATCGTCATATCTTACAAACAATTATATAAGAAAATTGCAATGTCAATCACTATATTAGGTGTCAATCATAAAACGGCACCCGTGTCGCTGAGAGAAAAACTCGCTTTTCCCAATGAAATTATTGATAAAGCATTATACAGCTTATATCAACACCCTTTAGTTGAAGGATGTGTGATCTTATCAACCTGTAATCGCACAGAAATTTATCTTAGCTTTGAGCACCAAATTGACTATTTAAGCTTAAAACAATCTGTAGAAAGCTGGCTAGGGCAGTTTCATCATATTGACATTCAACATTATCACGACATGCTTTATTGGAAACAAGGACAGCAGGCAGTTGAACACTTAATGTCTGTTGCATGTGGTATTGATTCAATGGTGCTTGGAGAACCCCAAATATTAGGTCAAGTTAAACAAGCTTATCGTTATGCCCAGCAAAATAATAGCTTGTCACTCAAATTAGAGAAGCTATTTCAAACGGTATTTCGTGTAGCGAAAATAGTACGAACAGAAACGAAAATAGGCTCAAACACGGCTTCCGTTGCTTATGCCGCCTGTCTTATAGCCCGAAATCTTTTTAAAACAACACAAAATTTAAATGTGATGTTAGTTGGGGCGGGTGACACAATTGAACTTATTGCTCGTTATTTAAAACCACATCGATTCAATCATGTCATTGTAGCTAATCGAACTCGAGAAAAAGCCCTTAAACTAACCGCACTTATTGATGCCGAAATTATCTCTTTACCTGATATTGCGAATCGTCTTAAAGATGTAGATATTGTCATAAGTTCAACAGCGAGTCCGCTACCTATTATTGGTAAAGGAATGGTAGAGCGAAGTTTATTGGCAAGAAATAACTGTCAAATGCTGTTTATTGATTTAGCGGTTCCTCGAGATGTAGAAGAAGAGATCAGTAAACTTGACCATGTACATCTTTATTCGGTCGATGATTTGCAAAAAACAGTTGAGAACAATCTACAACAACGAATGGTAGCAGCTCAAGAAGCACAACACATTATTCGAGAGCAAGCCGAACATTTTTTAGATTGGTTAAAAACGCGTTCTGTGATTGATTATGTAAAACAGTATCGTCAAAATGCTGAAAGTATTCAACGTGAACAAGAAGAAAAAGCTTTAAATGCATTTCGGCAAGGTGAGAATATTGAAGATGTGCTTGCTGAATTTTCACGTCGGCTAACCAACAAACTGATTCATGCACCAACCCAAACATTACTCAATGCATCAACACATGATTGTGATGACTGCTTTAAAATTCTGTGCAAAGGATTTGGTTTAAAAGGGCATTAACTAACATATATTATTTGTTTACAGGAAATATAACGTATTGGATCAGATTGAATTTTTTGATATACCCAGTCCATGTAAGCGTGTTTGTGAAACCGATAAACAAGGGTATTGTATAGGCTGTTATCGGTCAAGAGAAGAACGTTTCAGCTGGTTAAGCTATACTGATAAACAAAAAAAGGAAGTATTACGTTTGTGTCTACAACATGCTTATAAGCGTCGTTATTTAGCCATGCTTCAGCAAAAATCTCCGTCTAAACAACGCTCATCACAAGTTGAGCTTGATTTAATAGAATAATTTTATGCGCTTTATCATACAATATCTTGTAATCTTGACTTAGTCAGAGTAGGATTTTTAGGCATTAGGTTAGGTAAGATTTAATCACAATAGTTAATTTAATCGAGATTTTAAAAATGAAAATGTGTATTGCATGTGGCATGCCAATGACTTCAATTGCTGATTATCCTTTGCATGATCTATCTAAAAGTTATTGTAAATATTGTGCCAATCAGGATGGTACCATGAAAACCTTTGACCAAAAATGGCATGAAGTGACTTTACGGTATGCCAATAACCATAATATTGATTATTCGATAGCAAAACAAACTGCTTATACTATTTTGAAAAAATTACCGGCGTGGAAGCGTCGTTGGTAGTTGATTTTTTAGGCATTCAAAGCACATTATCATAATATCAGTTGCAGTTATTGCAAAGCTTAGTATAATTGCCAACGTTTACTTATTTACACTTCTAATGCCAGTGTGGCGAAATTGGTAGACGCAGCGGATTCAAAATCCGCCGCCCTTAAAAGCGTGTCGGTTCGAGTCCGACCACTGGCACCAATTCAATCCATAAACTCGTTCTTGCTACAACAGTTTTGACGATAACAGTTCCTGCGATAAATATTTGCAGCTGACTTTGACAGCGTTTTAAAAAATAAGCAAATATTACAAAAATAATTCATTTAATTTGAAAGCAATACGTTCCTAAAAAGTTAATCATACTTTTTAAATATCGTCGACTTATCCTTATATTCTCTTCTTATATCTTTATTCGCTCACATGATAAGGAATATCTAAGTGATTTGGATTTTATTTTATCATGCCGATCTATCACCAAATCCAGAATATCGTGCCACAATTTCAGCTTATATGCGTTTATTAAACGCTGTTATCTGTTATCATCGCTTAGATTAAGTCGCTAGGCTCTCGTTTTATTTTACTGTGAATAAAATAATGTTGAAGTGTTAAAGAATAATAAGCATGCGTTTCATGACAGATAAATATCATCATTTGATATTTATCTGCCATGGTTAGTTAGCTGGCGTCGGCATTAAGATATTTTTGCATCTCCTCTGCTGGTACCATTCCGCCACCTGTTGCCCAAACCAGATGAGTAGCATGTTGTAGTTGTTGCGGTGTTAATTGCAGACGTTGCTGATACTGTAAATCGTGATTTACTATGATAGCGCCTTTCATACCAGCAAGAGCCGAAGGTTCTAATTGAATATTTTCGGTTTGATTGAGTAAAGATAATAAATCATACATCTCTTGGTCTGACAACGTATAATAACCGTCTAACAAACGTTCCATTGCTCGACCGACAAAGCCTGATGCGCGTCCTACCGCCAGACCATCTGCCGCGGTTAGATTATCAATACCGATATCTTGCACTGAAATCTTATCGTGTAAGCCGGTATAAACACCTAGAAACATGCAAGGCGAGTGGGTGGGTTCAGCAAAGATACAATGGACATGATCACCAAACGCCATTTTTAAACCAAAAGCTACACCGCCAGGTCCGCCGCCTACACCACAAGGTAAATAAACAAATAAGGGATTTTCACGGTTAACGACAATGCCCATATGGTCAAATTGTTGTTTTAGACGTTCGCCAGCAACGGAATAACCCAAAAAAAGGGTTTTAGAATTTTCATCATCGATAAAAAAACAGCTAGGATCCGACTCAGCGGCTTTGCGACCTTGCTCGACAGCGACGCTGTAGTCATCTTCATATTCGATCACATTCACGCCATTAGAACGTAACTTCTGTTTTTTCCATTCTCTTGCATCAGCTGACATATGAACACTAACATTAAAGCCCAATTTGGCGCTCATGATACCAATCGATAAGCCAAGATTACCCGTTGATCCTACCGCAATACTATATTGGTTGAAAAACTGTTTAAATTCATCAGAAAACAGTTTGCTGTAGTTATCTTCATAAGATAATAAACCTTGCTCAATGGCTAATTTTTCTGCATGCGTTAAAACCTCGTAGATACCTCCGCGTGCTTTTATTGAGCCGGAAATAGGTAAGTGGCTATCTTTTTTCAACAGTAACTTACCAGCAATATTTTGATTGTAACGTGCTTCTAAGGCTGTTTTCATATGATCTATTTCAACTACATCAGATTCAATAATGCCTTTTGTTGCTAAAGTTTCTGGAAAAGCAATGGCTAAATAAGGGGCAAATCGTTTTAAGCGATTGCTTGCCTCGGCAATATCTTGTTGATCAAGTCCCACATAATTTAATCCTATTTCTAATGTTGTAATATTAGGATTAAACCAGTAACAGGGTTCAAGTTTAATCAGTTTATCAACTAAAGGATTATCTTTGATAAGACATTCAATTTCGATTTGATTCATTTTGACTCCTTATGTTGAATGATTAAATCATACCTGATAATAAAAATGTGCAAAGTAACGCAACGACGGAAGCGATAAAAGTAGCACTGGTATAATATTTGAAGATTTCAGTCATTGTTGCGCCACAATATTGTTTAACCAGCCAAAATAATGAATCGGTCACAATTGTACAACCAATTGCACCTGAGCCAATTGCTAATGTGATAATTTCGGGACTGACATTAGGATACATGCTAAGCATAGGTGATACGATCGCTGTGGCTCCCATCATAGCAACCGTTGCAGAACCGACCGCAGCATGCAAAATAATGGCAACGAGCCAAGCTAATAAGATCGGATGCATATCTAATTGCGATAATATATTGGCTAAACTATCACTTAATCCACTAGTTTTTAAAATACTGTTAAATGCACCTCCAGCTCCGATGATTAGCAGAATATTAGCAATAGATGAAAAGCAATTTTCGGTATGATTTAATAATTTACTCATCCCTATATTGCGTCTAAGACCTAAAACATAATAAGCGACAAATGCACCAATAAACATTGCAGTAATAGGGTTTCCAATAAATTCCAGCGTTGCATACAAGGACGTAGTCTTATCAATATTTAACTCTGCTGTGGTTTTGATCAGCATTAATATTATGGGTAATAATACTGTAAACAACGTAGCAGCTAAGGAAGGTAATTCGTCTTCGGTACGCACTTTTAAATCAGAAAACTCTTCAGGGACTTTTTTAAATGGCATCTTATTTTTAATGATTCTTAAAAAAATGGGCCCCCCCACTAATGAGGCAATAAGTCCAATTAATAAGCCATATAAAATCACACTACCAATATCTGCCCCTAAAGCATTAGTAACATATAATGCGGCGGGATGAGGAGGAACAATACAATGCACAGCCATTAAAGCGGTACATAATGGAATAGCTAACATTAATAGCGAAGTCTGCGTTTTTTTGGCTATTGAAAAAGCTAAAGGAATAAGAAGCACTACGCCTACTTCAACAAATAGGGTAATACCACAAATTAAACCCACTAATACCATGATGACTTCGGGAAATAACCAACGACATTTTTGCAAAGTTATCCCAATGCTTTCTGCTGCACCGGATACTTCCATCATTTTGCCTAGAATCGTACCTAAACCAATTACGGCAGCCAAAAAACCAAGTGTTCCACCGATACCATCTTCAATTGCACTTATCATTGTTAATGGTTTCATGCCCATTAATATGCCCACATAAAAACTCGATAATAGCAGGGCTAAAAAAGGATGAAGCTTCAATTTTACAATACTGATAACTATTAACAAAATACTACTAATCAACACACCTAAAACCCATATTTGTGAATCCATCAAGAGCTCCTGTTCAATTAAAAAGTAGGGGGGATATTAGATTTTATGCACTCACGGCTGACAAATGATAAATAATCATGTTTGCATGAGTTGAATTCAGTTGAAAAAGTAGTCTGTATAGTGAAATTAATGATTAACTAATTAAATTTAATTGATTAAATTTAATTAAGCAAATGACATAAATAAGTAAAGAAAGTGCATAAAATGTGCAATAATGATCATTACATTACTAAAAAATGAGTTGTTTTTGATCATATATTGATCTGATCAATAAGGTTGAGCATTTTAAACTCACGCTTATTTTATCATTAGTCTATTGACGTAATATGTTTATGACTTAAATAGGACAACAAATGGGTACAAGATGCATTATGGGATTGGATACCACAACTCATTGAATCATTTGTATTTCAATGCATCTAACACTAATTTAAATACATTTGAATGTCCTTTTCGGCTAGGGTAATAAATGTAAAAGGGTTCGTAAGTAATAGCAAATTCTGTTAATAATTCTATCAAACTGCCTTCAGCTAGTTGTTTTTCAACATTGGGTCTACCCATCCAGGTAATGCCTAAACCATCTAATGCAGCCTGTTTGCGTAAATGATTGTTAATCGCAAATTGGGATGAAGGTTGGTACTTAATGATGTGTCCTTGATCCGTAAATTCCCATGTTAATTCTGTTGCGTGCTGGGCTGAAATGCGAAAACCAATTAGTTGATGCTGATCCAAATCTTTAATACATTTAGGAATCATTCTATTTTTAAGATAATTGGGACTTGCCACTAAAGCCATTGTTAAAGGTTCTGAAATTTTTACCGCAATCATTTCTTTAGGAAGATCATCACCAATACGACAACCCATATCAAATCCTTGCTTAACAATATCAACCCAATTATTATCGCAAACAATTTCTATTTTTACTTGAGGATAATTTTTTAATAAAGGTATTAATTTAGGATAAATAATACTTTCAACCGCAAGGCTCGCGGCATTGATTCGAATTGTTCCGGAAGGTGTATTAAGAAACTGTCCTAATGCGCTGACTTCGTCATTAATTGATTGATATAATGGAGCTAATTGTTTGTAAAGCTGCTCACCAGCTTCCGTAAGAGACATACTGCGCGTGGTACGATTAAAAAGTCTTAAATTAAGGCGTGTTTCTAAATTTCGCATACTATGACTGAGTGCTGAGGATGAAACACCTAACGATTTAGCCGCTTTAACAAAACTCTTTGCTTCAGCGATAATAATAAAATAATTTAGCTCATTAAAGTTATGCATATTGACCGTATTGATGAATTTAATTCATGATACTATAAAAGAATCGCTGGTTTATCTCAATGACATTCCGTTTTAGAATAAATTTAACAATGTTCAATGCTCACTATTACAATTAGGTTGGGAAAAAGAGGGGATATGATGGAATATGTAAAACTAGGCAATACCGATATTGAAGTGTCACGATTTTGTTTGGGCTGTATGAGTTTTGGCGATCCTGCCAGTAAAATGCATGCATGGACACTTAATCCAAGTGAGAGTGAAGCGATCATTCAGCATGCGTTAAATTTGGGTATCAATTTTATTGATACAGCCAATATTTATTCAGCAGGAACCAGTGAAACGTATTTAGGTCAAGCAATCAAAAAAAATATTGCTCGTGATAAAGTTATTTTAGCCACCAAAGTCTATTTTAATGACGGTCACTTATCAAAAGGGGCAATTGAAAAAGAGATAGACGGATCACTTAAACGATTAGGTACGGATTATATCGATTTATATATTATACATCGTTTTGACTATACCACACCAATTACAGAAACAATGGAAGCATTACATAAGTTGGTTCAAGTTGGAAAAGTTCGAGCACTAGGTGCTTCTGCGATGTATGGCTACCAATTTTATAACATGCAACTTGTTGCTGAGCAAAACGGTTGGACGAAATTTGTCTCGATGCAAAATCACTATAATTTATTGTATCGTGAAGATGAAAGAGAATTAATTCCAATTTGTAAACAATTTAATGTTTCATTAACACCTTATAGTCCTTTAGCTGCTGGTCGTCTTGCTCGATTAGAGTGGACGACTGATACGTTACGTAGTAAAACGGATAAAACCGCTATCGAAAAATATGATAGTACCCAACAAACCGATACTAATATAGTAAAAAGAGTACATGAACTTGCTGAAAAATATGGCGTAACAATGACTCAAATAGCATTAGCATGGCAGTTTGCGAAAGGCGTTACCTCACCGATTATTGGTGCGACAAAAACAAAATACTTAGATGATGCAGTTGGGTCGTTAAACGTCTCGTTAACCCCAGAGGATATCACTTATCTTGAAGAGTTATATATTCCGCATCGAATTGTAGGCGCATTATAAGTGAGCAAGTAGGTCAATTCTCCTTAATAGCATTATTCAGTATTAGGGAGAATCATATTAAATTAGCTTATTTGCACACTTTTAATAGTCAATTTTTCGTGAATTAAAATAAGTAAAATTCTCATTCATTTTTAAACAATATGACTTCGTCCAATCACCTTGTTCATTATATCCATAAAAGGAACATCTTTTTGTCTCTGTTGGTTTGGACTCTTTGTCATCAAAAAATTTAATGATAACTTTATCTAATTGATTTTTATCGTTATATAAAAATATCTTTTCTTCGCTTGACGTGTAAACATTGGCTAAATCCATTTTTAAGATATAAGTATTAACAATTCGAGAAATATTTCCATTTTCATACTGAATATCACTGATCGTCGATGGATTGGAAATACGCTCGATTTTTATTATTCTATTTTGATCATCATAAGTTGAAGACCATTCGATCTTTTTGGCTAAATCTTCTAAATGCAAAAGATTCTGCTTATCATCCAATTCCATATTTAAATCCAAATCATATTGATTATCTATCGAAAAATGGCTTTTTTTCGTCGTATAGTCGTTTGTGATCTTCACATGATCAATATCAACTGAGACAATGAAACCTTTATCATCTGATAGATATTGTTGGCGATCGCTGCCAATAATCTTTTGTTGCCTAATCAGTTTTGAATACGGAATATTCTCAACACTACTAAACAATAAATAGTTGTTAGTGAGCTCAACATTACTCAGTTTTTCATTTTTATTGCAACCAAATAGAATGATTGATAAACCACATACGAAAATGATCCTTTTCATTGCTGTTTCCTTCATTAGTCATAGTATTCGAAAGAGCGTAAAATAAATCGCTTTGTTTCTTCTTGTTCGTTTAAACAATATAATTTTGTCCAATCACCATACTGGTTAGGATCATCGTAAACGCAGTTTAATTGCTCTGTGGGGATTAATTGATTGTGTTCATTGCTTTCATATTGACCATTTTGAGCAATAAAAGCATGTTCGACGCTATTAATGAGCTGCTTCTCTGCATTATAAAAGTATTGCTTTTTATTGAGGTAAAGTGGAACGATATTTGCTTCATCTGTTTTATCAAAAATTTCATAGTCTCTTTCAACAACTAATTCATTTTTATAAGTAATTTGATTAATAAATAGATAATTGGAACCACCAATAATGCTGTTTTCAAGTTTCACAACTCGTCCTTGTTCGTCATAGGTTGAGCGGATAACTTCGTTGCCGGATGAGTCAGTTATCGAAACAATGTTTTGTTTATCATCAACATTAATTTTGTATTTTGAAAGTTCCTGATTTTTGATCATATATTGTGACTGCTGATAATCAAAATAGACTTTTTTATCGTTCAAATTGTAAAAGGTGATCAAACCATCTGCGTTCGTTTCAATCGTACCAAAATAACTTCCTTCAAACCGCTGCTTTTTAATCAGTTTTGAGTGAGGAGCAACATCATATTGACCATTATTAATATAATTATTGATGATGATTTTAGAATCGCTTTGCTTATTATCACATCCTAACAAAGTCAATAGTAAGCAACTATAGATGAGGGGGATTATATATATTTTCATGCTTTTTAATCCTTTATATTTATTTGAACGTCCTGAATGACGAATATATTTAACCACAAATAGATCAGCGATTAAACAGAAAATTTATATATCTTAATCGAATAATGATATAAACTTTAAGTATTATCAAATTGAAAGCTTGATAATTATAATCCTAAATATCCTATCGTTATAAAAATAACACACATTAACAAAGAGTTATATTTTGTAAATATTGCAAACACAATCCAGAAGGAATGATAATGAAAAAATATTTATATTTACCTACCTTAATATTATTGGGGCTCGTGTTGATAGGTTGTGACACAGACAAAAGCAAAGACATAAAACAATCAGACAAAAAAGAGATCATAGTTGGATTACCCCCTAGTATGCACAACATTTTAATGGAGCGAGTGGTTAAGCCCGAATTAGAAAAAAAAGGCTACAGCGTCAAATTGATCAATTTTAGTTCTTTGCGGGATGCCAATACCGCGCTGGTTGAAGGGAGTATTGATATGAATGCTGCACAGCATCAAGATTATCTTGACGTCTATAACAAAGAGACCCATAACGACCTTGTCTCTTTAGTACACATTCCTTCCATATCTGCCGCTCTATTTTCACAGAAACATCATTCAATCAATGATATTGCATCCAATCAAATCATTGCAATCCCGAATGATCCTTCCAATACTTCTCGATCATTATTGTTGTTACAAAAAATAGGGTGGATCAAGCTTAAACCAGACACACAATCAGGCATAATCACCTTAAATGATATTATAGAAAACAGCTATAATTTAAAATTTAAAACGCTTTTATCAGAAATTATTCCGCGAGTACTTGGCGAAGTTGATTACGCAATTATGCCAGGCGGTGTGGCATGGTTGAGTAAAGTGCCAGCTGATAATATATTAATTCAAGAAGAATTATCGCCCAATTTAGAGCTAATGGTTGTCGTTAAAAAAGAAGATCTCAACACGGCATGGGCAAATGACGTTAAGCAACTTTACCAATCCGATAAACTTAAAAAATTTATTGAAGAAGATCCGGACGCTAAAGGTCGATTTATTTGGCCAAAATAGGATAGTTAAAAAACAACCAATATCTTTAGGTGGATAAAAGATATTGGTTTTATTATAAAATCTAATCATTTAATCTTATCAGCATTTGAAATTTACCTTCACTTCATTTTGCTTTAAAGTTATTTTCAACGCATTAAATAACAGCTAATCATGCTATGTTAAGTTTTTTAGGGTTATAAAGTGACATTAGGGTCTATTAAACAAATCGTTATTTTTTTCACTTAACATTATTTAAATTTAAAAAAATTTTTTTCATTTTTTATTAAGAATATTCATTCCAATATTTACAATTTTTTCTTTTTTTAATTTATTTATCTTATTGATTATAAATGAAATGTTTGTAATTTTTTGCGTGGTGTTTATATATGATTGTGGTAAAATCGCAATCCCCAAAAAAGATAAAATGAAATAAAAGTAATGACTAAAATTAAATATTTTTTAATTGTTGTTTGCAGTTTGGCTTTAGTCGGCTGTTTTGTACCAAGTAAAATTCAAACTATGATCGATAATCCAACTTCGAACGAAATAAAAGTAACCATTGATGGAACTGAACACGTTATTCCTCCAGTTTCAAAGATCGCTTACTCTTTTGAATTTGGTAAACATACTCTAGTTTATAACCAAGAAACTTTAAATATTCTGGTAAAACCCAATCGAAAGAATGAACTTAATATCATTAATCCAACATTAAATAATTACGTAATAATGAACTTCTATTTTATCGACGAAAAAATGAAACCTGCTGATTATGGTATGCTGCTAATGTCCAAAAAATCAAGTATGACCACTGTATCAATAATGTATGATGGAAAGGTAAAGGAAATAGAGTTACCTCTTAGTGTGACCAATGACTTATTTATTGATCAAAGCGAATATTGGTGGAAATATGATCTTGACAAACCTGTACCAGAGAAAATAACGATCAGGGACTCTACCAAATTCTCGACGATAAAAAAAATATACCGGGAAGCGGAGTTTTGGAAAATTGCGCCAGAATATGTAGAAGAATTAGATGATTATGATATACCTTTAGATAGAGTAAGTTTTGTTGAACGTACACCTGAATTAAACAAATTACCGACGTTTTCTATTCCTGATATTGCTTTAAATTCTATCGCTTGTGAACAAGGACGTAATGATATTCAAGCAAAACTCAATAATTGGCAGCAAATTTTAACCTTAACAGGAAGTGATTTTAGTGAAGGTTATAAAGATTTTAAATCAACAATAATCGATGCCAACACCGAAGCTTTCAAAAATTGTGATGGTTATAGTGAAGCATTAAATGATATTGCTGAAGCACTTGAATCAATTAGCGATTTGAATTTTGTTATCTTGCAAGAATAAAAGGAATTGAAGTGTTGATATAAGCATTAAACTTCGTCTTTTTTGTGTTAAGGCATAAAATAATTTTTACTCATTTTATGTCTTAATTTTCAAACAATAATCAATAAAAAATCTATTTTTATAAGGAATACTTCGTTGATTGCTGACTGATTCGTCATAAAAAACACTAACCTAGATAAAAATATATTGATATACATCACAAAAATCAGAAAAAAATATTTTTTTAAACCTCAATCAACCTCATACTAATAACCAATCTTAATTAAAGAAAGGTATATCATTATGATTAAAAGGAAATTAAAATTAGCAGCCATTATCAGTAGTTTTATCCTAAGTACTTCAACTGTTTTTGCTTCAATTGACGATGTGAAAGACCTTAAAATCATTAGTTACAATGTCTATAATGGTATGAAATTAGACGAAACAGACGGAAAACAGAAATTTATCGAATGGGCAAAAGCACAAGATGCCGATATTATTGCCTGGCAAGAAATGAATTTTTTTACTCGTGAAAAGCTTGAAAAATTTGCCGCAAGTTATGGACATAAATATGCGGTATTATTGAAAGAAAAACCTGATGATGCCGCTTTTTTCCCTGTCGCCATAACGTCAAAATATCCTATAGTCAATGTTGATAAAGTCGTGGATAATCTATGGCATGGTGCGCTGTATGCTGATATTGGCAATTATCATTTTGTTATTACCCATATGAATCCATTTTGGACAGAAAAAAGAATTGATGAAATGAACTTAATTATCGATTCTATCAAATATAGCCGTGATCCAAATGGTAAATGGATTATTGCTGGTGATTTAAACTCTTTTTCACCTGCGGATAAAGAAACCTACGATAAAAGTAATCTGTTAAACGATATCAAAGAAAAACAGAAACAAAGACCGATATTAGAAAATCTTGTTAATGGACAATTAAGTTATACCGTTCAACAAAATTTATTGGATGCAGGGTTTATTGATGCATTGAAAATTACAAATAAAGAATTTATTGCGACAGCACCAACCAAAGTATTTTACGATCAAGCTTCAACACCGCTGCGTTATGATTATATTTATATATCCCCCCCATTAAAAAACGACGTTATTGAGGTTAAAGTCTTAAAAGACGATTTTACGGATAATTACTCTGATCATTATCCTGTACAAATGATCATTAAAAATAAATCATCACAACCATAATAGTGAAAGCCATGTATCACTGCATGGCTTTTATCAGTCATTTTTATATGACAGTATTTTCCAATGATAATCATTAAGTTGTGATTGTGATCGCAACATGTCCATTTAAATTCAATTAATATCAAAAAGATCATCGAATAATCTAACTCGAATTGATGAAATCAAAAAAGTTGTAGGATAAAGATATGAAGAAAAATTGTTTAGTACTGACTATAGTAAGTTTGTTTTCGTTATTTTCATATGCATTGGCAACAGAAGATTTAGTGATATCACAATATCAACATTCGCCCAATAAAGTGTATACCGGTAAAGATCAACCAGAAATTACCATTGCAAATTTCAACATTGCAGGCGGGCTTAGAAAGCATAAGGTTAATTTAGATTTAGTTGCTAACGCGATTAAAGCAATGGATGCGGATATCATAACTCTTGAAGAAGTCGATCAAAATACCACACGCAGTGATGGCTTAGATCAAGCAAAAGTAATAGCAGAAAAAACGGGCATGTACTATCTGTTTGGCAAAGCAACGGACATGAAAGGCGGTAATTACGGTAATGCCATATTGTCTAAATATCCAATAGTAAAAAGTAAAACTTTTTTGTTACCCTCTGGTGATTTTGAACAAAGATCCCTGATGTTAAGTCAAATTAATGTGCCGGGCTTTGATTCGCCAATTTATGTGTTTAATACTCATTTTGATTGGCATGAAGAAGATGAGGTAAGAATGTCACAAGCACGTTTTATTAATAGTATTGTGTTTGATGATCTGGACTTAGATGATGAATTTCCAAATTTAGTATCTGGAATTATGGTCTTATTAGGCGATTTTAATTCTGTTAAAAATGATAGAGTCATTAAAGAGCTTGAAAAATACTGGACTTTGGTAAAACAAGAAAATGTCGATACTCGCACTTGGCCAGCAGGAAATCCTGGATTAGATTTAGATCATATTTTTACAAGTCGAAATCAAATATGGCAAGTTGAGCAATTCATTATTCCCAATGATGGCAATGAGTGGAATGGTATCAAATGGCCACTTGTAAGCGACCATATTCCAGTGATCGCTAAATTAAAATTGATTGAGCAATAAAAAATGGAAATGGGCATTTAGCCCATTGTCTTTTAAGCATTCATTTTAGTTTAGCAATAATATAAACATAAACTAGCTCGCTGATTAATTCGATAAGTGTTTGTGTTACGATGATTGCCGGTAAAATAGGTATTGCATTAGGTATGGCTAACGCTAAAGGTAAAATGACTAGCGCATTTCGAGTACCGGCACTAAAAGCTATCGCTCGACTTCCTGCGACGGAAACATGAAAACACCGACCAACTAACCATCCAACTAAAGGGGCGACAATAGCAAAAATTATATAAAATGGAATAACGGATACTACGACTGATAAATTACCTTTCAGCTGAGGTAGAACTGCCAAAATAACGATAAAAAGCGTTAATGCCGTGGCTGGAACGGGTAATATATTTAACCCATATATCATTTTTTTGCCTGTGTGATTTCGTACAGCCCAGACTTGCATTAAGGTAGCTAAACAGAAAGGAATGACCATTAACCAAATAAAAGCATGGATAAAGGGTTGGAGGTGAATGAGCTGGTTGACCTGTTCGCCAATCATAAAAGTTAAGTAAACAGGCAGAAAAAACATTTGTAACAACAATAATAAAGGTGTTGCCATCAATAATAAACGGGCATCTGCGCGTCCAAGATGAGAAAAAGTGACAACATAATCAATACAAGGGGCAAGTAACACAAGTAATACGCCCAGTCTAAAGAAAGGTTCGGAAGGTAGAAATAGCGCTAATAATCCAACCCCAACAGGTATAATAACAAAATTTGTTATAAGTAATGCCAACATAAATCGCTTATAAGACCAAAACTGTTTAATCTTAGTCACAGGAACTTGTAAGAAAGTAACAAACAACATGAATGCTAATACTGGATTGATAAACATGTCGAATATTGAGGTGTTGTCTAAACAAAATACCAGACCAATAGCTATCATCACCACAGAAAAATAAATAGCTATCTGATTTTTTTCTAAGTTATCTTTGATTTGTTGCATAGTGTCATTATTCATTAAGCAATAACGAACAGATAGCATATCAGAAATCAACAAATTCAAAGAATGTAATATTCATGCCAATAGATACAAACAGTTATCATTGTATTTCGATTCAATTCAAATTATTTGATTAATTATTTAGTTCAAATAGCTAATTTATTGACAGCATCTAAATGGAAGATACCTTGGATTTATTATCCATATCACTATTTTGCTTAAATTTATCACTTAAAATCATTATAGCGTTGACAACAAATGAATTTTTGTTGAACTACGCATTCAAATTGGCAAGCATTTATCAAAAATGCGATCTTTGTCACATCAGATAATAAAAGCAAATTCGCTATCTAATTATCAGCGATCTTTCATTGTTGAACTCGGTACAAACAATCTTATCTCTATTTTAGGAAAAAAAATGGCATCGCAATTCAACATGAAGCCAAATTAGCTTTTCATTTTGAGACAAATAAAAGCTTTTTTTAAGAATTTCAATCCACCTGTAATCTGCAATCAAGATCACAATTTAGCATCACTCAAATACCTATACTGATATTCATATTTCGGTCAATTTTTTTGTCGAATTTTTATCAATCAGGAGGTCGTAATGAAAACGTATGTCAAAAATTGGATCACAATTGGGTTACTCAGCGCATTGGGTTTGTCTGTTGATGCGGTGTGGGCTAAAGAATATCAATTAACAGGGCAGCATACCCAAATCACGCTATCTGATAGTGGCAATCAACAAAACGTCACATCGTTTAATATTACTAATCCCGTAACTAATGATTCAATCACTGTTAATACGCTATTTGAGATCACACTAAATTCGGGGCAAAGATTGACCGATAAAGATTTCCACTTAGATAATTTACAACAAAAAGACAATCAAATTTATTTAAATTTCAGTGGTCATGATATTGCGATTCAAACCCTATTGATTCTCAATGATGATAAACATTTTGCCAGTTATGAACTGCAAATCACCCCTAAAAAACAGGCACTTTCAATGTCAGACGTTTCTTTAATGCCGTTTCGTTCTCAAGCGCCATTTGTTTACGGCTCTGTTGTCAGTTCGCCGATTATTAGTGATACCTTTTTTATCATTCCCGAAAATCCATTAACCAATACCGTTGCCTATGAAGGTGGTGTGTTGCAAAAAATTCCGCAAGCGATCCCGTTACAAGTCAATCATACCTTGAGTTACAAAACCTATATTGGTACTTATGAAAAAGGGCAATTAAGACGCCATGTAAATGAATTTCTTAATCAAGTTCGCCAGCGACCATATAGCCCGTACTTACATTATAATTCTTGGCTAGATATCGGATTTTTTAATCCCTATACTGAAAAGGAAGCCCTGTTACGAATCGAACAATATGGTAAAGAATTAGTTGAAAAACGTCATGTTACCCTAGATGGTTATCTGTTTGATGATGGTTGGGATAATTTAACGGGTAACTGGGGATTTGGTGATAATTTTCCGAGTGAATTTAAAAAATTAAAAACCGCATCAGAAAAATATCACGCCGCGCTGGGTATTTGGTTGTCACCTTGGGGTGGATACAATAAACCACGTGATACTCGTGTTGCCAATGCATTAAAACTGGGTTATGAAACCATGGATGGCAAACTCGCCTTATCAGGCCCTAATTACTATGCTAATTTTCATAAACGAATTTTAGAATTAATCCAAAATCAGAACATTACCATGTTCAAACTCGATGGAACAGGTAATGCAGATAAAGTGATCGCCGGCAGCCAATTTACCAGTGATTTTGATGCTGCGATTCATTTGATCCAAGGTATGCGTAAAGCTAATGATCATTTATATATTAATCTAACAACCGGTACACAAGCGACGCCGTCTTGGTTATTTTATGCCGACTCTATCTGGCGAGGTGGCGATGATGTCAATTATTATGGACCCGGTAGTAAAGTTCAACAGTGGTTAACTTATCGTGATGCGGAAACGTATCGTTCTATTGTTTTAAAAGGTCCCTTGTTTCCATTAAATTCACTTATGCTGCATGGTATTGTATACGCAAAACAAGCAAAACATTTGCAACAAGAAACCGAAAATGACTTTGCTGATCAAGTTTGGAGTTACTTTGCAACAGGAACGCAATTACAAGAAATGTACATTACGCCTGAACTGATGACAACAAACAATTGGGATACGTTAGCATCGGCTGCTAATTGGGCAAGAGATAACCAAAACGTGTTATTCGATACCCATTGGATTGGTAAAGATCCCACAAAATTAGGGGTATATGGTTGGGCGGGATGGACGCAAGATAAATCCATTATTACTTTACGCAATCCGTCAGATAAACCGCAAATTTATTATCTTGATTTACAAAATGATTTAGAGTTGCCGGCAAAGGCAAGTTCACATTTTAAAATCAACATTGATTATCACAGTGAATCTTATGCGCAAAAACCAACGAGTGTGGATAAAACGGCATTAATCACTCTTGAGCCTTTCGAAACAGTTGTCATGTCGCTAATTCCACAATAATTACAATATGCCTTGTCTGCAAATACAAGGCATAAAATTAAGCTCAAAATAGTCGTTTGAAATGTCAAAGTTTAAAACGGGCTTAAAACGAATGGAACAAAAAATAATCTAATGAAACTATTTACAATAGTAAAAAAGCTCATTTTGAACTGATATAATTTTTTCATTCAGGTTTCCTGCTTATCTGATAGGGAACCTGAAAATTAACATCAAATCGATACAACGTTTTTAACATCACTCTCCATTTCGTTGCTTTATTTTGATAATAAACATGAAAACACTAGGTTGTTTTAACCGTTAAATAAAAATAATTTTGTTAACGTTTTCAACCAAAATTTATACATATTTTTCTGTCTATTTTTTGACAAACCCAATATACTTGCCAAACCTATATTTGATAATGATTATCATTATTATTTGTAAGGTTAAATTTAGAGATGTGTTAAATGATTTAATTGTTTTTTATGAAGGAATGAAACATGAGTTATAAAAAGGTAAGTATCTTATTACTCTTTATGAGTTTTTCTTCACAAGCTGAGTCTGTGTTTGAAGATAAAGATACAAAGCAAAATATTGATGAACCGAATAAACCATTAACGAAGAACAATATGGTTAATCGTGACGATATAGACGATGTGATTACTGTCATTGCCGGCTCATCAACGCAAGATGAATTAAAAAAAATAAATAGTGTTATTGCGGGACGATCAACACTTTCATCAGGGCTAATAGAACAAAAACAATCCGATAATGTTGCCGAATTGCTCAATACTTTACCCGGTGTGAGTGCTGCCGGTTCAGTTAGGCCAGGGGGGCAAACCTTAAATATATGGGGTTTTGGTAAAGTTGAAGATGTCAAAATTATTGTAGATGGTGCACAAAAAGGATTCCAAAAATATCAACAAGGATCGATTTTTGTTGAACCAGAACTTCTTAAACAAGTTGAAGTTAACAAAGGTCCACACGATGTGAAGTTTGGGAATGGCGGCTTTGGTGGCGTGATAAAAATGGAGACTAAAGATGCGATTGATCTGCTTGACCCCAATCAATACCTTGGCGCATTAATCAAATACAGTTTTCATTCAAACAATCATCAGAATATGGTGACTGGTGCAGTTTATGGTAGAACACAAGATGACATGTTTGATGGTCTTATTTATTACACCAACCGAGACAGCGGTAATTTTAAACGCCCCGATGGCTCAAGATTTGAGTTTTCAGAAGATGACATGGATTCCTACATGGCGAAACTCAATTTTAGACCTAATGAAGAACACACTTTTACTCTATCAGGTATACGTTCAAAACGAGATTCATGGCAACCTTGGGCTGCCAAATATGTCGAAAAAATGACACCTCCAACCGCTGCACAAATTAAAAAATATGGATATAAAGCAGCTTGGTTAAGAAAATTGGTAAAACGTGATCAACAAGATGAATCCGCCCAATTTAAATGGAATTATCAGCCAACTTATAATCCGTTAATTAATTTGACGTTACACACCACTTATTCCAAAACCAAACAACATGATACTCGTCCTAATAAATACAATCCGGTGGCTTCATTAGGGACAATGGGTAACGAAAGTTGGGTTAGCTATACCGATAAAACTATCGCACTTGAAAATGTCAGTATTTTTAACACCGGCGCTATCGATAATGCATTAAAAATTGGATTACAAGCACATCTACATGATCGTGATACGTTAATGTATTACAAAAACTATGCTAAAAAGCCAAATTATCACAATGGTTATTTCCAACCGGCTTACATGCCTTCTGGTAAACAGCAAACTTATAGTTTTTATATTCAAGATGAACTTTCGATTAGTGATTTTGTCTTATCACCCAGCCTTCGATATGATTATGTCCGAAATCACGGTAAAAAGAATTATGCTTCAGCGTATAACGATCCCGATCCTCGTTATGGTCATGACTATTCACCCGTGACCTATTCAGGTTGGACACCACGCTTTGGATCCTATTGGCAAACCACCCAAAATGTCGGATTTTTTGGGGACATCAGTTATGCATGGCAAGCGCCAACAATTGATGAAAGCTATGAAGTCCAGTTCACTCCTAAAAATGGAGGAAGCGGTAAAATTTCGGCAACCAGCCGTCATTTGAAAAAAGAGCGGAATTTATCAATTCGAATTGGGAATATTCTCGATTTTAATAATTTAATACTCGAAAATGATAAGTTACAAGTTCGTAGCACGTTATTTAGACAGCGTGTCACCGATGAGATTTTTGTTACTCGAGGATTCAATGGATCAATATGCGGTCCAGGCAAAGCGTGTCCGCTTGGGCAGGCAAATTATCGTAATATTCCGGGTAAAATGATTGTCAAAGGTTTTGAACTTGAAACGTTTTATGACAGCAAATATTGGTTTGCAAGTGTGACCTACTCAATCCAAAAAGGAGAACGAGATACAGCACCACAAGCACCATGGATGCATCATAAGACCTATGTCGCAACGATTGCACCACGCACCGCAACATTAACAACGGGGTTTAAAATTCCGGACTGGAATGTGAGAGCAGGGTGGAATGCCCAATTTGTACGAAAACAAGATCGCACAGGATTAGAAGATAGAAATCATGACGGATTAAATGATCTGGGCGCTTATGGATTAGGGCGATCGTCGGGGTATTCAATACATAATCTTTTTGCAAGTTGGCAACCGACTTTTCTGCCTAAAGCCGAAATTAAGCTAACCGTTGATAATCTATTTAATAAAGATTATCGACTTTATTTAGGCGAAAACACCTATGGACTCGCCCGAAACTTTAAAGCGAGTGTTTCATACCGATTCTAAACTTCATTTAAATGTGAATACTGCCAGTTTACTGGCAGTTTCAATAAGTCATCAGTGCTGAATCTATCTACCATTTGCCTGCCGTTGAGCCACCATCAACGACCATAATTGTACCGGTAACAAAATTAGAATCCGTTAAATACATGACGGCATTGATAATATCTTGAACCTGCCCAATCCGATTGACAGGAGCCATAGATTTTAACACTGCTTGAACTTGGGGATCGGTAGGATGCATTGGGGTCTCAATAATGCCAGGTGCAATACCGTTAACCATAACATGGCTTGATGCTAATTCCAATGCTAAACCTTTAATGGCACTATTAATACCGCCTTTGATCATAATCGGTAACAAAGCCGGTACAGTCAAATTAGGTTGCATAGCAATGGCAGCAGTAATATTAATGATATGCCCTGACTGATTGGCTATCATATGTTTAGCAGCTGTCTGAGCAGGGTAGAAAAATCCTTTAAGGTTAGTATCAATTAGGGTGTTTAAATCATCTTGTGTATACTCAACGGCGGGTTTAGATATAAATATGCCTGCATTATTCACTAAAATATCGACTTTACCAAATCTTGCAATAGCGTGTGAAAAAAGCAATTCTGCCGTTTGCGGCTTTGCAATGTCCCCAGCTACAAGTAATAAATTATCAGGTTCGCCTAATTTAATCGATGCTTGTTCTAAACGAGCTTTATCTCGACCATTGGCAACGACATTGAAACCTCGCTCAAGATAGGCTTTCGCTAACGCAAAACCAATTCCACTTGAAGCACCAGTCACAATAACGGTTTTGTTTCCTTTATTCATCGAATTTAATTCCTGTTTTGACTCACATTACAGATGATTATATAAGAGTTGAATTGAAATAGAAATTTGATTGCAAAAAGTAAAACAATTTACAAAATTCTAGATCGAACAGTAAATAGAATGAAATCTATTTACTGCTGGTTTGGTTAAATCAACGCATAAGATATCGTTTCGAACGATTAATCCAAATCACTAAAAAGAGTGTGCGTCCTAAACTAAATAAAATATAGGAAAACCACAAACCATTATTACCCCATATTGGTACAAAAATAGATTGAGCGATTAACCAAAGTAAAAGGGCAAGGATCATGGAATCACGAATAGAAGATGTATAACTGATGCCTGAAAACACCCCGTAATAGATCAATCCGCCAGCAACCACAACCGGAAAAATAACTAACCAATAATGGTATTGTAGACAAAGATTAATGATGTCATTTTGATTGGTTAATAATCGGATTATCGTGGTGTCAAAAGCAAACCAGATTGCAATTAATATTACCGGACAAATCACACACGCTTGTAGTGACCAACGCAAGGTTTGTTGGTATAACGCCATATTTTGCGTGCCTTTAGCTTTACCACTAAAGACACTTGACGCATTAGCAAAGCCATCAAATAAATACGCCATTAAGTAATGGATTTGAAACAGTACCGCATTGGCTGCCAACACTTCAGTACTAAAACTTGAACCAATCGAAATAAAATGATTTGTCACAACTAACAGGCAAATAGTTCGAATCATTAAATTAGTGTTAACTAAAATTACCCCTTTTAATGACTGCCACGATAGAATCGATTTCAAATCCGTTTTTTGTTGTGATTGGGGTAAATAGCGACCAATAAACCCGATCCCTAACAACGTACAAATCACTTGCGCACTGAGTGTTGCAAATGCCACGCCTTGAATATCCCAATGAAAGCCCCAAACAAAAATGACCGCCATAATAATATTGAGTAAATTAATCAACACTTGCAAAAACAGCACAGCTTTTATTTTGGACATCCCCATTAACCAACCAACCAGCACATAGTTAATCAGTACAAACGGGGCTCCCCAAATTAGGATCGAAAAATAGATATCTGCGTAATGCCTAACTTCTTGATTCGGCTTGATGATTTGCATTGAAGCACCGAAAATAAATTGCTGAAAAACAATAAATAAAATGCCTAAAACAATCGCAATAAACAGGGGGCGAATTAACGAAGAACGCAGTAATAGAGGATCATCTAATGCTTGTGCCGCAAATCCGGTAGTACTCACACGTAAAAAACCAAATAACCAATAAATGGTATTAAAGATCACCGCACCAACGGCAATGCCTGCAATAAAAGCAGGATTGGGTAGATGACCGACCAACGCAGTATCAACTACGCCCAATAATGGGGTTGTAATAGTTGAAATAATAAAAGGGATAACCAATGCTAAATAATCGTTAAAACGATAACGTTTATTAACGGCGGATTGTGTTGTCATAGATTAAAAACCTAATATAGAGTCAAGAAGCTGTTTGGAATAATCATGACGGACATTACTCAATTGGGCAATATCGTCAACCTGTTCTACAATTCTTCCTTGATAAAAAAACATCACTCGATTACACAAATACGTAATCGTGGTTAAATCATGAGTAATAAAAATACTGGTTAAATTTAACTGTTTTTGTAAATCAGCCAATAACGATAAAATCTGCGTTTGAACAGAAATATCTAACGAACTGACTGCTTCATCAAACAAAATAAATTGCGGATGACAGGCGATCGCTCTGGCTATGCAAATTCGTTGCAATTGACCGCCACTCATTTCATGAGCAAACCGCTGACAGAATGAATGATCTAATCCAACTTGTTCCAATAATTGATCTATTCGTTTTTTTCGTGCTGTCGATGATAACTTTTCGTAAATATCAAGGGGTTCAGCAATAATATTAGCAGCCGTAAAATAAGGATTTACCGAGGCATTATAATCTTGAAATACAGCGCTAATATTACGTCGCTGTGATGAGCATTTCCATGCTCGTTTCGCAATATCTTGCCCGTTAAATAGGATCTTACCCGTATCGGGTTTTTCTAAACCTAAAATAAGCTTTCCAAGTGTGCTTTTGCCACTGCCACTTTCGCCAATAATACCCAGACATTCGCCCTGTTTTAACGAGAAAGAAACATCATTAATGACCATGTTCTTCTTGCGACTAAACAGACCTTGATGAGGTTGTAAAAAGGATTTGCTTACCTGTTCAACTTGCAATAATGCAGACATTTAAGCACTCTCCAATGTCGGAATAAACATTTTAGGATAAACCACCGAATCAAATTTAGCTAATAACTGTTTGCGCGCGCTGATTAGATAACGGGTGTAATCATTTTCAGCATGGTAAAAGATTTGATCTCGACAGCCTTGTTCAACAATTTTACCTTGTTGCATGACAACAATATGATCGGCAATATGATGAATCACGCCTAAATCGTGTGAAATAAAAATCATGGCGGTAGTTGATTGCTGCTTGATTTGTTCAAACATTTTCAAAATATGGAACTGACTAATCGAATCTAAAGCGGTTGTCGGTTCATCAGCAATGATCAATTCGGGTTTTAGCATTAATGCAATACCGATCATGATTCTTTGTAACATTCCACCACTCAATTGATGAGGATACTTATTATAAATCTGTTTGGGATCGTTTAAACCGATTTCTTTAATCATGGTTAGTGTTTTGGCAACGGCATCCTTTTTGCTTAAGGGAAGGTGTGCTTGTAATGTTTCGATGACTTGTTTGCCGATACGATAAAGCGGATCGAAAGCACTCATTGGATGCTGTAAAATGATCGCGATAGTGTTACCCCGAATCTGACGCAGTGTGTCAGCTGATTGGGTTAAAAGATCGCCTTTCACTTGTCGATTTAACTGAGGTTGTCTAGGATTAAAAAGGATTTGACCTTCGACTTTAAAATAGGGTTCTAATAACCCCATGATCGCTTTACTGGTTAAACTTTTACCACTACCACTTTCGCCGACAATGCCTACGCATTGGTGATGTTCAACATTAAACGAAATGTTATCCAATAACGTTTGACCATTATCAAGGTTAACCGTGAGATTTTTAACCTCTAACAGGGGGTTACACATGTGTTTTTTCCTTCGGATCTAAAATATCTCGCAAACAGTCACCTAATAGATTAAAAGCCGCCACGACAACTAAAATAGCTATCCCCGGATAGACCATTTGCATTGGATGTTGAATCATTACATTCTTGGCTTCACTAAGCATTAATCCCCATTCGGCAGTTGGTGCTTGCACGCCCAATCCAATAAAAGAGAGCGCCGAAATATTCAAAATGACCCAGCCTGTATCGAGCGTGGCTAACACCACTAATTCCGACATAATATTAGGTAACAAATGACGGCGAATAATAAAGCTGTTTGGTGCACCAATGGCACGTGAAAATAAAATATAATTTTTTCGACTGTATTTAATCACTGAACTGCGGATCATTCGGCTGTACCATGCCCATTTCACCACGATATTAGCAATAATCACGTTTTCAATCCCCACACCTAGCACTCCGACAATCGCTAAAATCATGACTTGACTAGGGAAGGAGAGCATAATATCGCAAAGGCGCATAATAACTTCATCAAGTTTGCCTCGTTGGTAACCTGAAATTAGCCCGATGATTGAACCGACGATAATGGTAATTGTCATGGTTAATAAGGATAAAAAGAGAGTCGAACGGATTCCATAAAGTAAACGAGAAAAGATATCTCGACCTAAATGATCACAGCCTAGCCAATGTTCAGCTGAGATACTGGCATATTTGCGGACAATACGAACTTTATTTGGATCAAATGGGGCAATATAGGGCGCAAAAATACCCAAAAGAATGATGATGGAGATGATCATCAAACAGCATAATGCCATTTTATTTTTCATCAACTGTCTTGTTAAACTCATGCTAAATCCCCACTATTTTGTAATCGAGGATCCAGCCATTGATGCACCACATCAACAATAAAATTACACACGACAAATAAAATCGCCATAACTAAAATATAAGCTTGAATAACAGGATAGTCCCGATTCATGATAGCGGCTATACATAAGCGCCCAAGTCCCGGCCATGAAAAGATATATTCCACAACAAACGAACCGGCAATCAATTGTGGAATTGTCATACCCAGTGCGGTAATGGTGGTATGTAATGAATTAACTAAGACATGTTTTAAAATAATCGCCCGTTCCTTTAATCCTCGACTACGTGCATAAAATACAAAGTAATTCTGCATATTTTCCAGCATATTATTACGAATAAAGCGAATATAAGTCGCAATATAAACAAAAGATAAAGTTATTGTCGGTAAAATAAGATTTTGCCATGTGCCATAACCATTTGTTGGTAACAGATCTAAATAATTAGCAAAAAACCAAATACACAGCAAACCAAGCCAATAACTAGGCATGGCGGTACCAATAAAAATGAGGATTCGAACAACATGATCGAAGACTGAGTTAGCAAAAATAGCACATAACACGCCTAGTACTAAGCTAACGAATAAAGTAAGAACAAATGATGACACTGCCAAAAGTAAAGTTGGGGTTAAACAACGAATCATTTCATCCCAAACTAATCGATCCCGATGAACGAATGAACGTCCAAAATCCAGATGAAAAGCATGATATAACCAACTAAAATATCGAGACCAAAAGGGCTCATTTAACCCCAGCTCTTGGCGCATACTTTCGATGGCTACAGGCGTTGGCATAATCTCATTTAAGCGTAAAGCAACTTCAGCAGGATCAGAAGGGGCAAGGTTGATCAGCAAAAAGGCAATGAACGAGATACCGATCAAAATCGGTATCATCATCAATAAACGTTTAAAAATATAATGTAACATTATGACTAACTAACTATAACGCAATTAATAGTGCATTTTCTCAAAAGGAATATCAAATTGTGATGGAGCAAACTCAATGCCTTTAAGAGATTTAATAGCAATAGCTCGATTGCGTTCATAAGTTAAAGGAATATAGACCGCTTGTTTATGCAATGTCTCAAGCACATAACGATATAGGGCTTGGCGTTCTTGCTCGTCCGTTGAAATCAATGCTTTGCTAATGCTGGCATCAATTTGAGGCTTTTCTTTTAAGCCTTGTTGAGCCATATAATCCCCATATACTGGTAATTTCATACCGGATAAAAAGGATTGCGGATCATAAGGCGTACCCCAAGAAATATCGAATACCATATCAAAATCACCGGCTTTTTGGCGGTCACGATAGCCTTGTTCTTCTTCACCATGAATATTCAGTTTTAATCCAACTTGTTCAAATTCATCTTGCATATATTGGGCGATGGTTTTTTGTGAAGCAGTATTACTATCATAATACAGTGTGATTTCGAACGGTTTGCCGTCTTTTTGGCGATATTGTTGACCGTTGGCTTTTGTCCAACCTGCTTTATCCAAAAGTTGTTGTGCTAATTTAGTATCGTATTGATAAGGTTTTAATCCAATATTGGCATAAGGGATATTGGTCGCCATTAGAGTATCAGCCGGTGCTTCACTGTGATTAAAAATTCCTTCTGAAATATCATTTTTATTAATAATATGCTCAATTGCCTGACGCACATTAACATCACTCAATGCCGGGCGAGTCGTATTCATCAACACGATACGGCTTGAAACAGGTTTAGACATCAATGTCTGAAACTTATCCATTTTCGAAAAACGCTCGAAAGAATCGGCATCCACCATATTTTTGCCATAAATCAGATCGATTTCACCTTTTTCAAGTGCCATCAAACGGCTTTGATTATCCGCAATCACCTTCATAGTTACGGTTTTAAGTTGCGGTTTGTTCCCCCAATAAGTGGGATTGGCTGTAAAAATGGCATACTGATCTTTTTTATGATCACTTAACACATAAGGCCCCGTACCAATATAAGAATTAACGCCATTTTTGGTTTCACCATTTTTCATGGCATTAGGCGATATAAAACGCATAGGGCGGGTGACGGCAATCTCAATCAAAAATGGATAGTAAGGTTCAGACAGATTGACTTGTAGGGTATAATCATCAAGCGCTTTAATATCGGTAATTAAACGCACCATTTCAAGCCAAGTATGACGATCTTTATTTGAAAGTACGGCATCCCAATTTAATTTAGCGCTATGCGCATCGAATTTAGTACCGTCGCTAAATGTCACATCTTGTCGAAGTTTGAACGTATAGGTTTTTCCTTCATTACTGATTGTCCAGCTTTCCGCGAGCCAAGGTGAAAAAGAGCCATCTTCGTTATAATGGACTAAAGATTCATACAGCATATTTTGAGCCCACATCTCACCAGAATAGAGGTGAGGGTTAAGATCACGAATATCGCGAAAGTTAGCAAAAGTGATATCATCTTTAGCGAAACAATTAAGGCTAGCTGAGGCTAATGCGAAAACCATTAACCATTTTTTGGTGCGGTTGAAATGTACTATCATGGGCAATCCGTTATGCAAAAGTTTTTAAAAAAAATCATTGATGGAAATAGTGTCAAAAATGTCGTAAATACAACGATTTTTAGCGCAAGAATAGTAGCACAAATGCAAATGATAATAAATATCATCTAGTCTATTTTTTAGCAAAAAACTTACGAAATTTTGTTAAAACAAATCTTAACAGAACGATTTCATCGCAATCTGATTAACAGGGATAATAAATAATCAAACAAAAGTAATAGAATTGCTTTATAATAACTAACGAAAATTTAATTTTTGTTTATTTAGGAAACATTTCATGTCATTTGACTCTCTTGGTTTAGATGCCAAGATTTTAAAAGCACTACAAGAACAACACTACACTCAGCCTACCCCCATTCAACAGCAAGCCATTCCGGTGATCTTATCGGGAAAAGACCTTATGGCAAGTGCACAAACGGGCACTGGTAAAACGGCAGGTTTTGGTTTGCCAATTTTGCAAAAGCTGATTGAACAACAAGCCAAAACGGCAAATCGCCCCGAAACAAAAAAGAAGAAACGCCCCCTTTATGCGTTAATTTTAGCGCCAACTCGTGAACTTGCTGCGCAAATTGGTGAAAACATCCGTGATTACAGCCGTCATTTAGCAATTCGTTCATTAGTGGTATTTGGTGGCGTAAGCATTAATCCCCAAATGATGAAGTTGCGTGGTGGTGTGGATATTCTGATCGCTACACCCGGACGGTTACTCGATTTAGTCCACCAAAATGCAGTTGATCTTGCAACGGTTAAAATGCTGGTTTTAGACGAAGCCGATCGCATGTTAGATATGGGTTTTATTCATGATATACGGCGAGTGATAGCAAAATTACCTAAAAAACGTCAAAATTTAATGTTTTCGGCAACCTTTTCAGATGAGATAAAAACACTAGCGGAAACGATTTTACATTCCCCTGAAACGGTTGCTGTCGCCAGAACCAACAGTACATCAACACAAATTACCCAATATGTTCATCGAGTAGATAAACGTCGTAAACGGGAATTACTGTCATACTTAATTGGTAAAAATCAGTGGCAACAAGTACTAATTTTTACTCGCACTAAGTACGGCGCTAACCATTTAGCTGAGCAACTCACTAAAGACGGAATTAAAGCTTCAGCTATTCATGGTAACAAAAGCCAAGGCGCCCGCACCAAAGCCTTAGCCGATTTTAAAACCGGACAAATTCGGGCATTAGTTGCCACCGACATTGCAGCCAGAGGATTGGATATTGAACTATTGCCTTATGTAGTTAATTATGAATTACCGCAGGTTGCTGAAGATTACGTGCATCGAATTGGTCGAACAGGGCGAGCGCAAAATCAAGGGCAGGCGATTTCGTTAGTCTGTATTGACGAACTGCCACAATTAAAAGCCATTGAAAAGTTAATCAAAAAACCAATACCCGAAATCCATACCGATGGTTTTGCTGTTGACCCAACCATTAAAGCTGAGCCGAAAACAAAATCTTCACCTAAAAAACGGCTATCGAAAAACGATCACATCACGCAAAATCGGTCTAATCAACACAATAAGCGTGGTGGTGTTAACCGAACAAAAAAACACGCTAACACAAATAATAAACAAAGTCATACTCATTAAAATAGAAGGATATTATCATGGTAAATCGCAGTCGACGTTTACGTAAAAAATTACATATTGAAGAGTTTAAAGAGTTAGGTTTTACTGTCAGTTGGTCTTTTGACGAAGGAACAAGTGAAGAAACCTTAGATAACATTGTTGATCAATTCATTCTCGAAGCTATCCAACCAAATGGTTTAGCATATGAAGGCAGTGGGTATCTAAATTGGAAAGGCATTGTCTGTACTCAAAAACTCGGCAATTGTACCGAAGCGCATCGGGACATTGTGACAAAATGGTTGGAAAGTCATGGTTTAAAAAATATCAAAGTCAGCCCGTTAATTGATATTTGGTGGGATGAATTAGATTTCTAATCGATTTTAAACCATATTTGATTAAGTTAGCTTAATAATTCAATAGCCACAATTGTGGCTATTTGTTTGCAATTCATTTAACTAATTATTCGATTCCTTGACTACGTAAATAATCTTCATAATTACCGGTATAATCAATTACTTTTTCTGGCGTAATTTCGACAATACGAGTCGCTAGCGAACTAACAAACTCACGGTCATGCGAAACAAAAAATAGGGTACCTTGATAAAGTTCAAGCGCCATATTGAGCGACTCGATCGATTCCATATCTAAATGGTTAGTCGGTTCGTCCATGACAATGATATTGGGTTTTTGCATCATCAATTTACCAAATAACATCCGTCCTTTTTCACCACCCGACAGCACTTTAACCTTCTTCTTAATATCATCTTGCGAAAATAATAAGCGACCTAAAACACTTCGTACAGCTTGTTCATCATCAGTAGGTTGCTTCCATTGGCTCATCCAATCGAACACGGTTAATTCTTCATCAAATTCGTATTCATGATCTTGAGCATAGTAACCGATATTAGCATTTTCTGACCATTTAATCTCGCCTTGCTCTGGCGTTAGTTCTCCCATTAAGGTTTTAATCAAGGTTGTTTTACCAATCCCATTGGTACCTAAAATGGCGACCTTCTCGCCGACTTCAACCATTAAATTAAGATTATTAAACAAAGGACCATTATCAAAGCCTTTGGTTAAATTCTCAACGACCAAGGCATTACGGAACAATTTTTTATCTTGCTCAAAGCGTATAAATGGATTTTGACGGCTAGATGCTTTCACTTCCTCCAGTTTAATTTTCTCAATCTGTCTGGCTCGAGATGTCGCTTGTTTAGACTTCGATGCATTGGCACTAAAACGACTAACAAAAGATTGCAGTTCACTGATTTGCGCTTTCTTCTTAGCGTTATCCGCTAATAAACGCTCTCGGGCTTGTGTTGATGCCGTCATATAATCATCGTAATTACCCGGATAAATACGCAATTCACCATAATCAAGATCTGCCATATGGGTACAAACCATATTCAAAAAATGGCGATCATGCGAAATAATAATCATGGTACTTTCACGCTCATTAAGCGTATCTTCTAACCAACGGATGGTATCAATATCTAAGTTATTGGTTGGCTCGTCCAGTAATAAAATATCGGGATTCGAAAAGAGCGCTTGGGCTAATAACACACGTAGCTTCCAACCAGGGGCAATTTCACTCATTAGACCATAATGCTGTTCAATGGGAATGCCGACCCCTAGCAATAGTTCGCCAGCACGAGACTCGGCACTATAACCATCCATTTCGGCGTATTGGGTTTCTAAATCAGCCACTTTAAAACCATCTTCTTCACTCATTTCCGGTAAAGAATAGATCCGATCACGTTCTTGCTTGATTTCCCACAACTCAGTATGCCCCATAATCACCGTATCTAACACGGTAAAGGATTCAAAAGCGAACTGATCTTGACGTAATTTACCTAATCTTTCATGAGGATCTAACGCCACATTACCCGAAGTTGGCACCAAATCGCCACCAATGATCTTCATAAATGTTGACTTACCGCTACCATTGGCGCCAATAAGCCCATAACGATTGCCGTTCCCAAATTTAACCGAAATATTTTCAAATAGCGGTTTACTACCAAATTGCATGGTGATGTTATTTGTACTTAACACTGATCTCTACTCTCTAAATGATTAAAGCTTTAACTTGATGCTTTTAATACCTTATAAGTTAAAGTTAAAAAAATGTGATTTAACGCACATTATGCCATAGTTTAAACCTTTTGAGGATCTTTGATATTGATGCTAATTTAGAAACAAAATGAAAACATTTATGAAAGATTATTAAAGATATTAAGCTGATTTTATGTGACTTTTTTCCTCTAAAATTACAAGAATCATTCATTTCAAAATCGACTTATCCATATAATTTAATTTGTTATTTTTATAAAAATAACTTGTAGATCTTGCAAAAAACTGTCATTTTAATTATTAAACTGATTATCAATCTAAGTTATTTAAAAAATATAGTTAAATAAATGTTAATTTTATTTTAAAATAATAAGAAAGTTTTTGTACCGATAACAAAAGTTTAGATAGTACAATTTGCATAATAAAAAGTATGAATGGAAATAGTCATGAAAGCTCATTTAGACAAATTTAT